>JBEKOS010000191.1:0-7744 GCA_049521535.1 Terriglobales bacterium
AAAACGTGGCGACGAGCCGGTTCAACTGATCGTAGGTATGCGAGACCCCGTCGCAGTTGTCGGATTTGAAGATTAGATTCCCGTTGGGATCGTTGGTTAGCGTGAGGCTTGCGGGCAGGCCGGGATTTCAACGCCGCAGGAAGCAGGCGCGATCCCTCCAGTCCCAGTCCCCGGTTCCTCTTGCCAGATGGATCAATGCCCGCACCAGGCCACCGATGTCTGCCGGGTTGATCGTCTTTTCATCAACGAAAATCACGCCGCCGTGCTTACGCTGTTCTTCCGCCCAGGCTTTGAGCAGCGGTGGAATGGTCCTTCGGTCATACGTGACCAGCGTCAGGTTTTGCGCAGCGCCGACAAGGGGTACGTTTTCAATGCCACCGTTATTCCGACAGGCGATCCTGGATACCTCACGCTGTGGCCAGATGGCGAAACGCAGCCAGTGGTCTCAACTTTGAATGCGGAGGATGGAGCCATTACTTGCAGCATGGCCATCGTGCCGAACAGCGATGGCAAGACTGACGCAAATGCCAGCGGCACTACGCAGTTGGTGCTGGATACTTCTGCTTACTTTGCGCCATAGATTAGCGGGGCCGGGCTGGATTTCCTAACAGCGTCCCACTCTCGGGACCATCCCACCCTGCCGCTCGAAGAGCCTGAGCGACAAGAGTGGGGCAACCCACAAAGAGTAAAGCTCAGGTGAAGAGGCGGGACTCTTTCGCCGCAGTATTAGTCCGTCGCGGACCAGTTTCCCGCATCGGCGGCACAGGAACCGGCAGCCGGCTGATTGTAGGTACCGGACATGGTTGTCCCAGGAGAAGCGATCGTGCCCGTCGCGGTGAGAGGATACGGCGTACCGCCGCAGGTATAGGAAATCGTAAGCGTGACAATCGCCCCCGAAACTGTGCCGGTGACGCTCGCTGCGGGGGGGCACCCGGCGGGATTGCTCGTACACGTAAGGGTACCGGTCACGTTGCTGCCGCTTTGCGTCAGCGCAGCCGTACCGGCAGTCGTGTTGGAGGTAACCACTGAGGTCGCGCTGTACGACCAATTGGCCGTGAGGTCGTTGGATCCGCCCGGCTCGGTGGAACTGGCGCAGCCGGCGAGCCAAATCGCCGCCGCAGATATCACGGAAATACATATTGCCTTTTTCATAAGGGATTCTCCTCGTCCTAACCTGCTTGTTGTTGTTCCAGTTGATTTGCCCGCATCAGCGCAGGAGAACCGATCCCACGGCGGGCAAAGCATTTACGATTTCGATTCTAAGCCGGCTTGTTCCCGGCGGCGGAGGTGCGCCCAAATCAGTGAACATGACCGCGCATAAACTGTGCATAAAAGCGGCATAAATTGTTCGTAAAGGCGTCGCGCTCCGGGCGGGCTGAGGTTTCAGCGGCGCTAAGCGCGGTGCTTGCCGGCTGATTTACACCCGCGATGCCCGGAAGATGTAGAAAACTACTGGTTGCGTCGGCCCAGCGCGGAGTAAGATCAAGGGATGCGACCAAGGGCCGGTACAGCCGTTGTTCTCCTGACCTACGGGATTGTTATGTTCCTCATTCTCTTCGGGATCCTGAGCCTGGGTCGCCGATCCGAGCGGTCCGCGGTGGCGGAGCTTTCCGCCATTGCGCACGAGAAGGGGCGGCGCTTCGAAGTCCGCCAGGAGCGGGCCCGCGCTCAATACGAGGCGGCGCACGCAGCCCAAGCGAAGAGCCCGGCGGAACAAGCGCACACGGGTTCGAACCAACCGTCGCACCTGTAGAAACGCCCTCAGTCGCTCATGCCTCAAGGAAACAAATGCCGGTCGTCCCAATGCTCTACGTTGCGGGCGGGGTTTTTACGTCCGGGACGGCGGCCGCGCCGAACAATGACGGAAGGGGCGGCGCTTACGCCGGCGGGAGCACACAGTTGGTGAAGAGAGTCTCGGTTAGCCTTGCGCCGAAGGTGGCCCCGAGAGGCGGCGGCCGTTTTCTTTCGTACCGCACTGCAAATCGGAAAAATGGCGCCCGCCCGCCGATTGACATACTCGCCGTGCGTTTTCTAACATAGCTTTTACCTTCGAATCGCTTCCTCACGGAGCGATTCATGTTTGCTTCAGGGCGCGTGAATCAACTTACATGATTACTGTCAACGAGCTGAGCAAGAAATATGCGCGAAACCTTGCGGTGGACCGTATTTCCTTCGCGGTGGGAAAGGGCGAGATCGTCGGATTCCTGGGGCCGAACGGCGCCGGCAAGACCACTACGATGCGCATGCTGACGTGCTTCCTGCCGCCCACCTCCGGATCGGCCACAGTTGCCGGCTTCGACGTGCTGGAAAATCCGCTGGAGGTGAAGCGCCGCATTGGATACCTGCCAGAGTCGCCACCGCTTTATCCGGAGATGGAAACCTCCGAATACCTGGCCTTCGTGGGCAAGCTCAAGGGCCTGCGGGGCGAGGATTTGCGACGCCGTGTCGACTATGTCTGCGAACGCTGCAATATCGCGGAGGTCAGGAACAAGCTGTTGGGCAAGCTCTCGAAGGGATTCCGGCAGCGCGTGGGCCTGGCGCAGGCAATCATTCACAACCCGGAGGTCCTGATTCTCGATGAACCCACCGCCGGTCTTGATCCGAAGCAGATCAATGAGACGCGCGACCTGATCAAGCTCCTGGCCGGCGACCATACGATCATCCTGAGCACCCACATCCTGCCCGAGGTCGAGCAGACCTGCGAGAAAGTCATCATTATCAACCACGGCAAGCTGGTGGCGACGGATTCCGTCCACAACCTGCAGAACCGCGCGCGCGGAGGCGAATCGATCCTGATTGAAATGTCCAACCGCGAGGGCGCGCTGGATGTGCAATCGGTCCAACAGCGGCTGGAGCAGATTGCCGGTCCGCATGCAGTCTCCGCGCGGCCAACCCGCGAGGGAGCTTACGCCTTCTCGGTCGAAGGCGGCAAGGACCTGGTGCGCGGCGATCTGGCGCGCGCCGTGGTGCACTCGGGCTGGGACCTGAACGAGATGCGGCCAACCGCCATGAGCCTGGAAGAGGTTTTCCTTGACCTGACCAAAGAGGAGATGCCCGCGATAAGCGAGCCCTCTGCCCCCGCGCAGCCAACGTCACCTTCGGGCGAGGAGCCACGGCCATGAGAAACGCCCTGATCATTTGGCGCAAGGAAATGGGAAGCTATTTTGTGTCGCCCATCGCCTATCTGCTGATCACCATGTTCGCCCTGATCTTCGGGTTCTTTTTCTGGAATGCCCTCGGATATTTCGTGAAGATGGGCATGGAGTCGCAAATGCGCGGGCAGTCGTTCCCGCTCAATCTTAATGAAGAGGTCATACGGCCGTTACTTTCCAACGCCAGCGTGATCGGTTTGTTTTTTATCCCGATGATCACCATGCGCCTGTTCGCCGAGGAAAAGCGCAGCGGCACCATCGAACTGCTGGCCACTTCGCCCATCCGCGACATGGAAATCATCGCCGGCAAGTGGCTGGCGGCGTTGACGATTTATGCGGTGATGCTGGGAGTCACCGGGCTGAACATGGCGTTCCTTTTCCGGTACGGCAAGCCGGACTGGAAACCGCTCGCGATTGGATATCTCGGCTTATTGCTGCAGGCCGGTGCGTTGCTGGCGATCGGCACCTTTATTTCCACCCTCACCAAAAACCAGATCATTGCCGGGGCGGCGACCTTTGGCGTCTGCCTGCTGCTCTGGGTGCTGGGATGGACGGGTGGCTTCGAAACCGCGGGCTGGACCAAGGTCCTCTCCTACATGTCGGTGATCGTGCACTTTGAATCGTTCGCCAAGGGGGTTCTTGAAACCAAGGACGTGGTCTTTTACCTGACCGTGATCTTCCTGGGACTGTTCTTTACCGGCCGGTCTCTGGAGTCACTGCGGTGGAGGTCATAATCTGATGCCGAACACGCAACTGCTGAAAGCCCGGCAGACCAGATACGCGGCCTACGCGACGGTCTACATCCTGATTGTGGCCGCCGCGGTGGTAGTGGCCAACGTGCTCGCCGACCGTTTCAACAAGACGTACGACGGCACTGCCAACAAGCGCTATACGCTCTCCGAGCAGACGGCAAAGATCGTAAAGGGCCTGCCCCAGGACGCCACCATCGATTACTTTGACCAGGCGACCCGCTTCGGGCACGCCAAAGAAACGCTCGATCAGTACACCGCCCTTTCGCGCAGGCTACATGTCAACTACATTGACCCGGACAAAGACCCGCAGGCGGCGCGCGAGGCCGGCGTAAGAAACTACGGCACGGCCATCGTGCGGATGGGCGCGAAAAAAGAGGAAGCCAAGAGCATGACCGAGGAAGGCATCACCGGCGCCTTCATTCGCGTCCTGAAGAACACCACGCGAACGGTCTGCTTTGTGACCGGCAGCGGCGAGCATCGGATCGACGACAGCGACAAGAGCGGCTATTCGCAACTGAAAGAACTGCTGGGCAAGGACGAATACGAATCGAAATCCATAAGCCTGCTGGAGAAGGCGGAGGTGCCGCCCGACTGCACCGTAGTGGTGGTCGGCGGTCCCACCGGTGATTACCTTCAGGAGGCGGTGGATGCCATCGGGAAATACGTCGAAGAGGGCGGCCGGGCCCTCTTCCTGCTTGACCCTCCCTTGAAGATTGGGCGCATGGATATGGCAGATAACGAGGCGCTCGCAGCCCTGCTCAAGGGTTGGGGAGTTACGCCGGAGAAGGACCTGATCCTGGATTTGAGTCCGGTCAACCAGCTTATGGGCTCCGGGCCGCAGGTCGCCCTGGTAGCCGCCTATGACTCGCATCCCATCGTGGACGAATTGCGGGGGACGGCCACGGGCTTCCCGTTATCACGTTCCCTGGAAATCACCAAGGCTGAAAAGACTTCGGTCCAGAAGCTATTCAGCACTTCGACGAGCAGCCTGGCAACCACCAACCTGAGCTCACCGGCGGTGAATCCCAATGATCCGGGCAACAAGAAGGGACCGTTACTGCTAGCGGTCGCCGGGACCTATCAAACCGGCAAGGAAAAGTCCGAGGGCCGGTTTGTGGTGGTGGGCAGCTCGCTGTGGGCGGCAAACTCATTCCTCGGTTTTAACGGCAATCGCGATCTGGCGTTGAACATCATGAACTGGCTCTCGTCCGACGAAGACTTGATTTCCATTCGTCCCAAGGACAAGGATGATCGCCGCATCAACTTGACCAATATCCAGTTCCAATGGGTCCGCCTCGTCAGCCAGTTTGTGCTGCCACTGATTGTGGTTTTTGCTGGCGTGGGAGTCTGGTGGCGAAGGCGATGAGCCGAAGTCGTCAGTACTCAGTTGCCAGTCGCCAGAAAAGTCTGTTTTGCCTTCTGCCCAACTGACGACTAACGACTTGTGACTGCCGACTGAGTATCTATGAAGTTTCGCGGATTAATTTTGGCGACAGTGGTACTGGCGGCGTTGTGTGGGACGCTCTACTGGTCCAATCACCGCAAGCCCACCGAAACGAAGGTTGATTCCGCCGATCTTACGGCGGCCATTCTCACCCTTAATCCGGCGGACGTGGGCCAGGTCACCATCAACAGGAAGGGCGCGGACGCCATTGTTCTCGTCCAGGAAACCAATGATAAAGAGAAGCCGGGCAGCGGCGGAACCTGGCGAATTACCGCGCCGAAAGCTTTCCGCGCTGACCAGCGTGCCGTCTCGGCGACGGTGGCCACGCTGACTTCCCTCTTCTCGCAGAGGCTGGTGGAAGCCAGCGCCAAGGCGACCGATCTTGGCCCGTACGGGCTCAGCGATCCTCCGCTCGAAGTGGACGTTTCAGCCAAGGGAAAGACCTACAAGCTACTAATTGGGGACAACACACCTACCAACAACGGTGCTTACGCCCGGCTGGAAGGTGATTCCCGGGTGTTTACCATAGCCAGTTCCACCCGAAGCAGCCTGGACAAGCAGCTCGATGACCTGCGCGATAAACGCCTTCTCCCAATTGACGCAGAAAAGGTCAGCAGCTTCGAACTGACGGCGGGAAAGCAGGAGATCGAATTCGCGAAAACCGGCGACAAGTGGCAAATTCTAAAGCCGCAACCCATGCGCGCTGACAATGCCCAGGTGGACGAACTAGTTCGGAAGTTCACTGACGCCAAACCGTTGCCAGTCTCCGGCGAATCGGACAAGCAGGCGGCTTCGGCCTTCGCTTCCGGCAGTCCAGTATTGACCGTAAAATTGACTGGCGACGCCGGCGCCCAGGAGCTGCAACTGCGGAATGTCAAAGACGACTACTATGCCAAATCGAGCGAGGTGGACGGGGTAAGCAAAGTCGCCAAGGACCTTGCCGACGCAGCCGGAAAGAAACCGGACGACTTCCGCAATAAGAAACTCTTCGACTTTGGCACATCCGATCCGGATAAAATCGCCATCCAGGACGCCGGCAAGTCGTGGTTCCTGACACATGGCGGCGAAGATTGGTGGTCTGGCGAAGGCAAGAAGCTGGACTCGGAAGGTGTTTTTTCCGTTTTGGATAAGCTCCGCGACCTTCAGGCGACAGGCTTCGTCGACTCTGGATTCGGCACTCCGGTGATTGACATCACGGTTGCCTCGGACGGCGGCAGGGTCACCGAAAAAGTACTCATTTCGCAGAGCGGGGATCACTACCTCGCCAAACGCGAGGGCGAGGCCACACTCTACTCGCTGGATGCAAAAGTAGTCGATGAACTGCGCAAATCAATCGGCGAAGTGAAACCGGCGGTCGCAGGCGCAAAGTAGGCACGGCGCATCGCTATTTCGCCCCTACCAGTTGCGCGAGCGGCACGACTTCCACGTTCTTCGCCAGCGAATAAGGTCGGGTACCCGGATACGCCACCAGAAGTTGATCGAGTTTCAAGTCAGTTATCGCAATGCGCATGGAAGGCGTGAGTGAGGGGGCGTCCGCGCGCTTGCATTCCACCCCGATGCGGCGTCCTTTTTTGAATAGCAGGAGGTCCAGTTCCGCCCCGTTGTGGGTAGCCCAGTAATAACTTTCGTCGGGCCGCAGAGCTTTCAGCACTTCCTCTACGGCATATCCCTCCCACGAGGCGCCCACCTTTGGATGATATTCGAGGTCGCGCCGGTTGGCGATTCTCAGCAAGGTGTGAAGCAATCCGGAATCGCGCACATAGATCTTCGGCGCCTTAACCTGCCGTTTTCCGAGGTTCTCAAACCAGGGGTGTAACTGCCGGACCATGAATACATCGGTCATCAAGTCCAGGTACCGGCGAGCCGTTGACTCGTTCACCGCCAGGGCCCGGGCGAGTTCCGCGGCATTCCAAATCTGGCCGTGGTAATGGGCAAGCATTTGCCAGAACCGGCGCAAGGCCGCCGCGGGAATCGTTACCCCCATTTGCGACAGATCGCGTTCCAGGAAGGTCTGCAGAAATTGACGCCGCCAGCTCGCCGAATCAGCCTCCGTGCGCGAGGTGTAGGCAAGCGGAAAACCTCCGCGCAGCCAATGACGCGGCTGGGCACCGGCGCCCAGGTCAGTTAACCGGAAGCCCTCCAGCGGCACGGTTTCCAGCCGGCCGGCGAGGGTCTCGGACGACTGCCGAAGCAGATGCGGCGAAGCGCTGCCAAGAATAAGGAAACGCGCACGCAACGGCTTCCGATCGGCCAGGACGCGCAGGATCGGGTAAAGTTCCGGCCGCCGCTGGATCTCGTCTATGACCACCAGGCCTTTCAAGGAGCGCAGTGCGAGTTCCGGCTCGGAAAGGCGGGCAAGGCTCTGCGGGTCCTCCAGATCGAAGTAGTTGAGCGAA
>JBEKOS010000192.1:0-7728 GCA_049521535.1 Terriglobales bacterium
CCACCAGCACCTCGTGAACCGGGGACAAGTCGAGACCGCGCGCCAGAACCTCAAGTAATTCCTCGCGGTTATAAGCGATGCCGCCGCCGGTACCGCCCAGCGTGAACGACGGACGGAGGATCACCGGGAATCCCAGCTTGGATGAATACTCCATGCCGTCTTTCAGGTTGTTCACGAGCTGCGACCGCGGAACATCCAGCCCAATGCTGGTCATGGCGTCTTTGAAGAGCAGGCGATCTTCCGCTTTCTTGATAGCGCGAAGCTGGGCACCAATGAGCTGGACGTTGTATTTTTCCAGTACGCCCTCGTCAGCAAGTTCGACCGCAAGATTCAGCGCGGTCTGGCCACCAACGGTAGGCAGAAGCGCGAAAATGCCGGGCTTACCCGCCATCCGCTCGGCTTCGACCCGAATAATCTCCTCCAGATACTCGCGCGTGAGTGGTTCAATGTACGTACGGTCGGCCAACTCGGGATCGGTCATGATGGTGGCAGGATTGGAGTTCGCCAGCACCACCTCGTAGCCCTCCGCCTTCAGCGCCTTGCACGCCTGCGTGCCGGAATAATCAAACTCCGCCGACTGCCCGATGATGATGGGACCGGAGCCGATGACGAGAATCTTGGAGATGTCAGTACGTTTGGGCAAGGTCGTTTGATGTGTTCTGCCGCATTCTAAACTACTTTTCGGTCTATACGTATGTATATACTGATTATCGGGAGGAATTATGGCGACGGCCCGTGTGCAGCTTGTGAAATGGGGCAACAGCCTCGCGGTCCGCATTCCGAAAACCGTGTTGGACGAACTGCAGTTCAAGGAAGGCGATGAACTCAATGTTCGAATCAAGAATGGGCGCTTGCAACTCCTGCCGGTGGCAGGGCGAGAAACCTTAGCGTCTCTGGTAACGCGAATCACCCCTGAAAATCGTCATGGGGAAGTTGACTGGGGCGGCCTCGTGGGCAAAGAAGTATGGTGACCCGAGGTTATATTCCGGACACAGGGCATCTGATCAAGATCGACTTCGATCCGCAGGCAGGGCATGACCAGTCGGGTTGGCGCCCGGCGCTGGTTTTGACTCCCCGGAGCTACAACGGCCCCGCTGGGCTCGCAGTTGCGGCGCCAGTGACCAATCAGAAGAAAGGCTATCCCTTCGAGATAGAATTGCCGCCCGGGTCGGCTATAACAGGTGTGATCTTGTCCGATGCAATAAAGAGCCTTGACTGGCGCGCACGCAACGCCAGATATGCAGGAATTGTGCCAAGCCATGTCCTGAAAGCGGTTCGGGAAATGTTGACGTTGCTGCTCGAATTGGGTTTAGAAAGAGATTAATGACCCACGCCCACCAGTCGGCTGCAACCCATGCCGGTGCGGCCGATTTCGGTTGGCTCTGTATGATGCTTAGTCCTGACTCGGCATTGCGTGCCACTTCAATAACCCAAAAAAGGGCAGTTCCCCAAGTCTAGTGAAAGGTGGCACCTCATGGTATGGGCGATAGTCGTCCCAACTTGGCGGCCGCGGGACGGTATGCCACTCGAAGAGGTTCCGGTAATATTCGTGCGTTTTCGCCAACTTTCCAGCTCTTAAAGAAAACTCTTGCAGCACAGACCAATTCTCCGGAAGAAGGTTGAAATCGGAAATAACATCCTTCACCGGTCCCGTCCGATCGAAGCAATACTGAATGTACTGACTCCAGTCACCCGATTCGTCTGATTGTTCGAATCTTACGAGCACGGTGGACGCTGACCTCCAAACGCTGACAACTTCATAACAATCCTGACAATCTGCCAATTCAACTGCTGTCACACGCCGCCAGTGTTTCGAATAATATCCGTCCGTTAGTAGAATCTCGGGGTCAGCTTTGGATTTCGCGGCAAGCCCACATTTTTCCGCAGAGCCGAGGAGAACCTTGTCGATGTGCGCATCGTCCCCATACGACTGCGCCGCGCCCATAATCATGAACACTAGGAGCTTTACGACTTGGCGCACTATCGTCGCTGGAAGCCCTCCATCAACCGTACAAAATCTTTGAACAAATAGTGCGAGTCATGCGGGCCTGGCGACGCTTCCGGATGGTACTGCACGGAAAACAGCGGCAAGTTACGATGGCGTAGTCCTTCCAGAGTCTGGTCGTTCAAGTCAACGTGCGTCAACTCAACCTCGCTTTGGCTCAACGAGTCAGGATCGACGGCAAAATTGTGATTATGCGCCGTGATCTCGATCTTCCCTGTCTGCAGTTGCTTTACCGGATGATTGCCGCCGTGATGGCCAAACTTCAGTTTGAAGGTCTTGCCGCCCAGCGCTATGCCGATCAACTGGTGCCCCAAACAAATGCCAAAAATCGGGACTCGTCCCATCAACTTGCGAATGCTCTCCTGCGCGTAGGTGCAGGGCTCGGGATCACCAGGGCCGTTGGAGAGGAAAACGCCGTCAGGCTTCCTGGCAAGCACATCGGCGGCCGTGGTGCCCGCCGGAACCACAGAAACCTGGCAGCCTTCGCTGGCCAGCATGCGAAGAATATTGCGCTTGATACCGAAATCGTAAGCGACCACATTGAAGCTTCTGGCTTGCACCTCACCCTTCGTGGCCGCATGTTCTGGCTGCAAACTCCCCACGGTAGACTGATAGCTCTCTGCGGTTGTAACTGTCTTTGCCAGGTCCATTCCGTCCATCCGCGGGATGGCAAGAGCTTTCGCGATCAGAGTACTTGGATCGGTTTTCCCCGTAGAAATCACCCCGCGCTTGACTCCGTGGTCGCGCAAGTGGCGCACCAGAGCCCGCGTATCGATGCCGGCAAGAACCGGGATTCCCTGGCGCTCTAGATACTCACCGGCGGACTGCTGGGAGCGCCAGTTGGAGGCAACCGGAGAGAATTCGCGAACCACCAGGCCCTCGATGTACGGTTTGCGCGATTCATCGTCGTCGTCATTCGTGCCGTAATTGCCAATTTCAGGGTTAGTCAGGACAACGATTTGTCCGGCGTAGGACGGGTCTGTGAAGATCTCCTGATAGCCGGTGATTGAGGTATTAAAAACCACTTCCCCGCTGCACTCGCCGCTTGCTCCGTGACGTTCGCCGCGGAAGACGCGACCGTCTTCAAGCGCAAGGATTGCTTGCATTCCATCTCCGGGGAACAGATTTCTAGCATTCTAGCAGATAGCAAATCGGTTCTGATTGATCAGGTCTTGCAGTCGAGGCCGTGCTCGTCGACCCAACTAATGCTTCATTTTCATGCGATGTGTAAGTCCGCAGCTAAATTCGTTTCCCCCAGTGGCTGAACGCAATCCAGAAAACAATGACTCCCGTTGTAATGCTGATTGGCGCCGCGAAATGGCGGAGAGCCCATTGCAGTCCAGGTGAATTTGCGGGATTCAGAGGCCCGGTCGCGGCGGCGTAGATCATCCCTGCGAAATAAATCAGGTAGAAAACAAGGCCACAACTCACAAGCGCTACAAAGAACGACGACAGCAGGCGCGCGAGCATCTCAGCGCAGCTTGCCCAGCTTGGTCATGGGCCAGTAGACGAATACGGCTTTGCCGTACACAAAGTATTCATCTACCGGGCCAAAGTCGCGGCTGTCGTCGGAGAGATTACGGTGGTCGCCCATGACGAAGTACGAATGAGGTGGCACCACGGTCTGCGGGTATGAGCGCCAGTCGCCAAATTCGGCCGGAACGTAGGGTTCTTCAAGGCGCGTTCCGTTCACGTATACCACGCCTTCGTCGATGCGCACCCGGTCACCGGCCACACCAATCACCCGCTTAATGTAGCTTTTGGAAGGATCAGCCGGGTAATGGAACACGACGATATCGCCGCGGTCCGCGGGTTCCAGGTGGTATACAAATTTGTTAACAAAGATGCGTTCCTGGTCGGTGAGGACCGGCATCATGCTGGTGCCTTCGACTTTGACTGGCTGGTAGAGAAAAATGATAATGAACGCGGCAATTGCCACCGAAATAATGAGGTCACGAAACCAGGCTTTCACGCTGGGCAGCAGCGAGCGTACCGGCGAGGTGACGGCCGAGCCTTCTTTCGTTGGTGTTAGCATGCTTCGTTCACCAGTATAAGGGATTAGGGGAGCGCGACATAAAGTGTCATGGCGAGCATTCGTTTTGCGGCCACGCCTACGCCGGCAAGGCCTATGCCTGAGGCACTGAATCCTCGGCCGCAGGCAAAATTGGGCAAGTTTTTCAATTGTCAGATAGAATACGGAATTTGTGGCAGTGGATTGACGTCTGCGGGAATACGGCGTATAACCTGTTCGCATCGATCAATTTCCAAATCCGGCGCGGGAATGAGCTTTGCGTCCTGCGAGTGTGGTATTCAGGTACTAGACGATGAAGAAGAAAGCTAAGGCAGTTAAGAAATCCGCTCCCGCTAAACCTAAGAAAAAATTGGTTGTTAGCAAGACATCCAAGCGAGTCTTGCACATTGCGACAAGTGTTCCTCCGCGCCGCTCTGCAGTTGAAGAAGCCGCTTTTTCCCAGGCTGTGCACTCTTATCAAGAGGGTTTGCGTCTCCTTCAGGAGCGCAAGTTTGAACGAGCCAAGCTCCTCTTGCAGAAGGTTGTCCAGAGCGCGCCTCAGGACCTGGCAGATCGCGCTAAGATGCACCTGAACACCTGTTTACAGCGACTGGAGCAAACGGCGGCCAATTTCCGGAGCCACGAAGAACACTACGACTACGCGGTGTCTCTCCTAAACACCGGCCAACACGCTCAAGCGCGCGAACACCTGGATAGGATTCTGAAGCAGGCCCCGAAATCTGATTTTGCCTGGTATGGGATGGCGGTTATCGACTGCTTAACCGAGCGGTACGAGGAATCCTTGCGCAACCTCACTGAGGCTATCCGCCTGAACGCAGCAAACCGGTTCCAGGCGAGAAACGACTCTGATTTCAACAACATGGCGGATGATCCGCGCTTTACTGAACTGCTTTATCCTGAGAACGAGACACCAACCGTTCCTCCCGGGGCGAAGCAATAGGTAGGATGCCTTGCGAATCAGGGGCCAGGAATTCGGATATCGCGTCGTAGCCATGGGTGGGGGGACAGGTCTGTCAACTTTGCTCAAGGGCTTGAAATGGTACGTTGCCACGCCGGGTGATCCGGTTCCGGACAAGCCCTTTATCAGCCAATTATCAGCGGTGGTAACGGTGTCCGATGATGGCGGCTCCAGCGGCAGGCTGCGCAAAGAATTTAATGTCCTGCCCCCAGGCGATATTCGAAATTGCATTGTGGCCCTGTCAGAGGATGAAACGCTGCTTTCGCGGCTTTTCCAATTCCGATTTCCTGAGAATTCCGCGCTTTCCGGCCATAGCCTGGGCAATCTCTTTCTTACCGCACTGGACCAGATGACCGGCAACTTTGCCTTGGCAGTAGAGCTCTCGTCGGCAATTCTCAAGACCCGCGGCACCATTCTCCCCGCCACTACGGCAAATGTGGAAGTTGAAGCCGTAATGCATGACGGCAGCAGGGTGCGAGGCGAGACTCGCATCACCGCAAGCGAAAAACGCATCGTCGAATTCCGGTTGGTACCCGACAACGTTCGCCCGCTGCCGCAAACTCTCGAGAGCATCGCTCACGCAGATATGATTACGATCGGTCCAGGCTCGCTGTTCACCAGTTTGGCCTCTAGCCTTCTGGTAAGCGGTATCGTCGACGCAATTTGCAGCTCCCCGGCAGTAAAAGTCTTTGTTTGCAATCTTATGACCGAGGCGAATGAGAGCCTCGAGTTGACGGCATCTGGGCACATTCGAGCCCTATACCGGGTTGCGGGACGGCCCATTTTTGATTTTGCCTTGATCAACGACCGGCCAGTGCCGGAGCAAATGGCGGCCAACTATGCAGTGGAGGGCGCAGGGCAGATTGTTGCCGATATTGCAGAGGTTGAAGCGCTGGGCGTGACCCCGATTCTCGGTGACTTCCTTCTCTCCGGCGACCTAGCGCGTCATGACAGTGACCGGGTAGCCGCGGAATTGATGCAAATTGCCAGGAACAACTGCCAATTGCCAGTCGAAAGTCATCAGTAGAGGCGAATTAGTCCGCCGACGAGCATTCCCAAATAGAAGCATGGTGTGACAATGCCTACGCCCAGGAAACCCGCATCGACTGTCACGCGGCCACCGTCAAGCGGCGACCGTTCCTTTGCCATTGCAATTCTGGCGGCAGGAAAGGGCACGCGACTCAAGTCAAAACATCCCAAAGTCCTACATTGCATCGCCGGGAGACCTTTGCTGGAGCACGTCGTAGAAGCGGCGCGGATGTTGGTTCCTGCTCACGACATATTTGCGGTGATTGGGCACGAGGCAAGGCGGGTGCAGGAGACCCTGGGCAGCACGGGCATCAATTTCATCTTGCAGGCGGAGCAGCGCGGCACCGGGCATGCCATCCAAGCCGCCCGGCATTCCCTGGTGAACTACGATTTTTTCGTTGTACTTTCGGGCGACGTACCGCTCATTCGTCCTGAGACCATCCAGACCTTGACGGATTTCCACCTGAAGTCAGCGGCAGCCATGACGATTTTGACCTCGGAACCTGCGGATCCGACCGGCTATGGTCGCATTGTGCGCGTACGCAAGCAAGGCAAGGCAACTGATCTGGTCGCTGCCATCGTAGAACAGGGAGCGCTTTCCAGTCGGCAACTGGGGATCCGAGAGGTTAATTCGGGGATTTACACCTTCGATTCGCGGCCACTATTTGCTCATCTCGAAGAACTGAATGCCGGCAACTCGCAGTGCGAGTTGTATTTGACCGATATGGCTGCCATCCTGGGCCGCGCAGGCGAAAAAGTCGTAGCCGTGCGCAGCGAAAACGCCTCTGAAGTGCTGGGAGTGAATACGCGAGCTGAACTCGCGGCCCTCGACACCATGCTGCGTGCAAACAAGTGTGCAGAACTCATGAATTCCGGTGTCACCATTTTCCGGCCGGACACCTGCATCATCGACGCTCAGGTGTCGGTTGGACAGGATACGGTCATTGATCCCTTTGTCCAACTGCTGGGTAATTCCCGGATCGGAACCGACTGCCAGATAAGTTCGGGCACAATCATCAGAGATACCATAATAGGAAACGGGGTGACGATTAAGCCCGGCTGCATTTTAACTTCGGCCCAAGTCGACGAGGGAGCGGTGCTCGGCCCATATTCGCACCTCCGGCCGGAGGCAGACATTGGAGCGGGCGCGCATGTGGGCAATTTTGTTGAAATCAAGAAAACGCGGCTCGGCAAGGGATCGAAGGCAAACCACCTCAGCTATCTCGGCGACGCCACGATTGGCGACCACGTGAATATCGGAGCCGGAACCATCACTTGCAATTATGACGGTGCCTGCAAGCATCCGACGATCATTGAAGACAACGTTTTTGTGGGCAGCGACAGCATCCTGGTCGCTCCTGTCATTGTGGGGCGCGGGTCATATGTGGCCGCCTCTTCCTGCATAACCAAAGACGTGCCTCCCGGCGCTCTCGCCCTTGCTCGCGCTCCTCAAACCAACAAGGAAGGCTGGGTGGCGGAGAAACGCAAGAAACACGAATTACTCGAAACCGCCGCTGGCGAAAAGGGAAATAGCAGTTGAGCAGCCAAGAGTTGATTTGCTGACCGGACCACACTGCTCCAGGCCAGCAGTCTCGGAACTCTGAATTCGGGACTTCCTAATTAGCCCTAAATTTCCGCCCTCTGGGCTTTCCTCCTGGTGTTTACTAAGGGAGTTCCTATTTTCGCACTCGTTTTTTTAATGAC
>JBEKOS010000193.1:0-7727 GCA_049521535.1 Terriglobales bacterium
GTTCCACGCACTTTCGGAATTCTTGAGCAAGGCGCGAATGTCAGCGTCCTGCGCGTGGAGGAACGGCGCGCAACAAAGCAACAGCAGCCAGCGATACATGCGAGCGATTATAAGCTTCGACAGCGAAGAATAATCGCGGATTTAGACGAATCGAAATAGATCAGCATGAGATGCGGACATTGAGTTCCTCTGTGTCTCTGTGACTCTGTGGTAGGTTTTCATCAGCATCTTATGAAGATAAAAATCATCGGCGCGGGACTGGCCGGCAGCGAAGCAGCCTGGCAGTGCGCCCGCCGGGGAGTGCCGGTCGAGCTTTACGAGATGCGTCCGGTGCGTTCGACCGCGGCGCACCAGACGGCCGACTTTGCGGAATTGGTCTGCTCAAATTCGCTCAAGTCCGAGAGCGAGAATACCGCGCCCTGGCTCCTGAAGGAAGAAATGCGCCGCGCCGGCTCCCTGCTGCTGCAGATAGCCCACGAGACCGCAGTCCCCGCTGGCCACGCGCTCGCAGTGGATCGCGCAGTTTTTGCCCAGAGCGTTACGGAAGCGCTAATGAAAGAGCCGCTGATCTCTATCCGGCGGGCGGAAGTCGCCCAGATCAACGAGACCGACAAGATCACCATTATTGCCACCGGCCCGTTGACCTCAGATGTGCTCTCGCAGGAGATTGCCCGACTTAGCGCTGCCAGCCATCTTTCTTTCTACGATTCCATCTCACCTATCGTCGAAGCCGAGTCAATTGATATGAGCCGGGTCTATTTGGCGGCGCGCTATGACAAGGGCACCGCCGACTACATCAATTGCCCCATGACCAACGACGAATACGACTGCTTCTACGACGCACTGCTGGCGGCGGAATCCGTCGAGCAGCGCGATTGGGAGAAGCTGAACTACTTCGAAAGCTGCCTGCCTATCGAGGAAATCGCCCGACGCGGCCGCGACACGCTGCGATTTGGTCCGATGAAACCGGTGGGCCTGCGCGATCCCCGTACCGGCAGACAACCGTGGGCGGTGGTGCAACTGCGCCAGGAAAATCTGCGTGCCGACAGCTACAACCTGGTGGGCTTTCAGAACCACCTTAAGTTCGGCGAACAACAGCGCGTGTTTCGCCTGATTCCTGGACTCGAGAACGCCCGTTTCCTCCGCTACGGGCAGATCCACCGCAATACCTATATCAACTCACCCGCGCTCCTGACATCCACGCTGCAAATGAAGGCGCATCCCAACGTATTGTTCGCTGGGCAGATTTCGGGAGTGGAAGGCTATGTTGAGTCCATCGCTACCGGGCTTTTGGCTGGCATGAATGCAGCAACACAGGCCACGGGAGCGGAAGCCATTCCGCCTCCGCGGGCCACTGCCTTGGGATCGCTGGTCCACTACATCACGCAGGCGGACTCCCGCAATTTCCAGCCGGCTAACATTACCTTCGACCTGCTGCCGCCCTTGACCGAGCGCATTCGCGACCGCCTGGAACGCCGTCGCCGGCAGTGCGCGGAGGCCCTGCAGCAGATTGACGAATGGCTGGCACGCGACGCGAATGTCAGTGGCGTAGACACAATCGGACTACGCGGTTGGACTCACTGAAAAGGACGCGGTCTTCCGTCGTTGACTGGCTGTCGTCCCGCCCGTAAGATGAAGCCACCTGAAGACGGGGCATCTCCCCAATGATCGGCAAGGTAATCTCGCACTACCGCATTGTCGAGAAAATAGGCGGCGGAGGCATGGGCGTAGTCTATAAGGCCGAGGACCTCCGCCTCAATCGCTTTGTGGCCCTGAAGTTTCTGCCGGAAGATCTCTCCGCAGACCCTAACGCCCTGGAGCGTTTCCGCCGTGAAGCCAAGGCCGCATCCGCACTCAACCATCCCAACATTTGCACGATCTACGACATCGGCGAGCAGGACGGGCAGGCGTTTATCGCCATGGAATGCATGGACGGGGTGACGCTGAAGCACCGCATCGGCGGAAGTCCCGTCGAGACTGAGGTTCTGCTCAATCTCGCGATCGAGATTGCCGACGCCTTGGACGTCGCCCACTCCAAGGGGATTGTGCACCGCGACATCAAACCGGCCAATCTTTTTGTCACGGAGCGCGGCCACGCGAAGATTCTGGATTTTGGCTTGGCGAAGGTCATTCCTGCGAGGGGCACGCGCGCGTTGGCCGACGGTCTGCAGCAGACCACCCTCGAACCAGGTCCCGAGCAGTTGACCAGCCCCGGGACGGCAATCGGAACGGTTGCCTACATGTCGCCGGAACAGGTTCGCGCCAGGGAATTGGACTCTCGCACCGATCTGTTTTCTTTCGGCGCCGTTCTCTACGAGATGGCGACCGGGACAATGCCGTTTCGAGGGGAGAGCTCGGGAGTCATTTTCACTGCCATCCTGGAAAGGCCCCCGGTTCCGCCCCTGCGGTTGAACCCCGATGCGTCTGACGAGCTGGAGCGGATCATCAACAAGGCTCTGGAAAAAAACCGCGATCTGCGCTATCAGCACGCGGCCGACATGCGAGCCGATTTGCAGCGGCTGAAGCGGGAGATCGAAACTGGGCGCGGCGCGGCGGCCGGGAAGTCTCTGGTGGCTGGGCGGGGGCGGCTCGGGAAGATTGCGGCCGCCGTCCTGTTAGTTGGTTTGCTCATGGCTGGAGGGCTCTATTATCGCCATCGTCAAAGCCAGCGCCTGACTGACAAGGATACCGTTGTGCTTGCCGATTTTGACAACCGCACGGGCGATGCGATCTTTGACAATGTGCTTAAGGCCGAACTTAAGGTTTCCCTGCGAAAATCTCCCCTCCTGAATGTGCTCTCCGAAAGCGGGGTGGCCAGAAACCTGCGGCTAATGACCCGGCCGGCCGGGACGAAACTCACCCCCGAACTGGCGCGCGAGCTCTGTCTGCGCGCGGGTAGCAAGGCTTACCTCGCCGGAACGATTGGCAGTCTGGGCAGCGAGTACGTGCTCACGCTCATGGCGGTGAATTGTGAAAGCGGGGATACGCTGGCGCAGGAGCAGGTGACGGCTCCATCCAAGGAGAAGGTGCTGGAAGCGGTCCACCAGGCGGCATCTAAGCTGCAGCGCGAACTGGGCGACTCACTGGCAACGGCGCAGAAGACTGTGGGTCCGCCCATCTGGGCCACCACGCCTTCGCTCGAAGCGGTGCAAGCGTACAACCTTGGCGAGATCGCGGAGAACGCGAAAGGCTCCGCCGCGGCCCTGCCACACTATCTGCGCGCCATCGAGCTCGATCCAACCTTTGCCATGGGATACCAGGCGGTGGGCGCGGACTTCTACGCCATCGGCGAACCTGAGCGGAGCCGCGAGTATCTCACTAAGGCATTCCAGTTGCAAGAGCACGCCAGCGGATTGGAGAGACTGGACATCCGCTCAGAGTACTTTCTGAAGGTAACCGGGGAACTGGATAAAGCGGCGGAGACGTACCAGGAGATGATTGATACTTATCCCCGGGAACCGGAAGTGTATGGCAGGCCGGCTCTGGTATTTGCCGCCCTGGGTCAATACGAGAAGGCCGCAGAGAGTGCGAGAACGGCCGTGCACCATGAACCTGATCTCATATTTTCATACGCCAATCTCGCCAATTACGAACTGGCCTTGCAGCGCTTTGACGAGTCGCGTCAGGTCATTCTCGAGGCGCAAGCGCGAAAACTCGATGATGCAAACCTTCACAGTGCTCTCTATGCCCTAGCCTTTATGGGAGCCCAATCCAGCGCAATGGCGGAACAGCAAAAATGGCTGTCAGGCTATCCTGCGTACGAGAGTTTGGCACTTGCGCTTGTGGCCGATACGGAGGCGTACGCCGGTCATGTCAGTAAGGGCCGCGATCTGGTCAAGCGAGCCGTGGACGCCGCGGTACGGAGAGACACGAAGGAAAACGGCGCGATCTATCTTTCCAATGCTGCGCTGCAGGAAGCGGCTTACGGCAACGCCGCGGAGGCCCGTCAGTCAGCGGCAGCGGCTTTAAAGCTGGCGCCCGCCGGTCAGGGTGTTGAAGCCGAGGCGGCCCTGGCCTTTGCCATGGCGGGTAATGCGGCAAGGGCCGAGTACCTGGCCCAGGACCTGGGAAAACGCTTCCCACTGGACACGCAGATGCAATTGCTTTGGCTGCCTGCGATTCGCGCACAATTGGCGTTGGACAGGAAGAATCCGGCCGGCGCGGTGAATACCCTGCAAGCGGGTTCCGCCATCGAGTTGGGGCAGATTATGTTCACCAACAATCTCTCCTGCCTCTATCCGGTGTATGTGCGCGGAGAGGCATACCTGGCCGCCGGACAAGGCGTTACTGCAGCCGCCGAATTTCAGAAAATCGTTGCCCATAACGGCATCGTGTGGAACTGCTGGACGGGTGCGTTGGCGCATTTTCAGCTTGGCCGCAGCTTTGCGCTTGCTGGTGACAATGCCAAGGCGCGTGCCGCCTATGATGATTTTCTGACCCTTTGGAAGGATGCCGACCCCAACATCCCAGTGCTGAAAGAGGCCAGGGCGGAGGTCTCTAGGCTGAAGTAGTCGAAACTTCCGGCAGATATTTGCTTTACATCTCTTTCCTCCTATGCCATAATTGCCTGCCTTTTGGTTTCCACAAGGAAGCCTAGGCTACCCACAAAACCTGGTGCGAAAGGAGTGGCATGAATTGGACACTTCCCCCTCGCAAGGCCGCGCAATACTCGAGGTCCAATCAACGGACTAGCTCTTCGAGTCTGCTTCCAGTCAAACTAACAACTTTCGCGATTGCGGCGCTTTGCTTCGCAGTCCCACTTCCGGCGGTGGCGCAGATCAAGATTACGGTCACGGATCCGGTGCCCGTTGGGGATAAGGTCTCGAAGACCATAGGCGACAAATCGTCACCGATTAGTGTCAAATCCACGCTCACCTATAGCGAGCCAAACAACATTCCGCCTCCTCCGCCCCACGACCATACGGCAGTTCTGATGTTCTCTACGCAACCCCCGAAGCTGGGACGATTCGAGCCGGCGAAATGCGAGCCTGCGAAGAAGAAGCATAGCCGGAGCGGGAAGTGGGAGTGCACTGCTAAATTCACGCCTTATGGTGACCCAGCAGTCGGTGGGTACTCCTTCTGTGCCAGTTATCCGGGGTCGAAGTACTTTGAGTCGGGCAACACGAAGTACCCGGCGGCAAATAATCCACGGTGTCCTTTTGTCGTCAACTATGCGCTTCCGACCACGACAAGGAGTTCAAGCTCGAATCCGTCCACGGTTGGCCAAGCGGTAACCTTTAGTGCAATGGTGAGCGGCGGAGCTTCGCCCCAAGGATCGGTCGAGTTCACTTCGAACGGGAAGACGATTACTGGTTGTGAGAAAGTCACGCTAACCCCAAACAATGCAGCAGAGTGCACCACTTCGTTCTCGAAGCCCGGCACGTATACGATCATGGCCACCTACTTAGGCGACGAACAGAACGTAAGCGCTGGCAGCGACGATTTGACGCAGGTTGTCACGCCGTAAATATCTGGGCGACCACCACGCCTTGTGTGCCATTCGCTTCGGTGATACGTCGGTTCTCTTAGTGGGCTTTTTCCGATGGATCGTTAATCCGAGTTTGGTCCGTGATCCAGTTCACTTCCCAAGTCTTGCCTCCATCGTCGGAAAACGACTGCTCAAAGTGAGGCGTGTCCGTGGTCAGGTTTGTCCAGAGGAATCGAATCAGGATGACCTTGCCGTTGATCTTGTCTTGGGCATAAAACTCGCCGCGCCCATTTTTGAATTCACCGATTTGGGGTGGGTCGAGGATGCCGACTTTGCTGTTGGCCCAATAGAGCCTCCACTGGTGGGCTTGAGGATCATACAACCGCAGGGTCAAGCCCTCGATGTGGCCGGTTGGGCCATCGCCCTCGAACGTATCCATATTGGAGCGGCCATCCCAAAGCTTGTAACAAACGCCGGTGCCATCAAGTTCGACCCAGTTATTGGAGCCGCTTAACGGATTCAAGCGGCGCTTCAGGTGATACTTCCAGGTACCGATAAGCGGGTCGAAGTCGTGTTGGCCGTCGCGTTCCGCCGATGGAACGCCAGTGCTCGACGCGTCGGAACTCTGCTGTGCGCGAACCTGAAGCGGCAGCAGGACAAAAACCAGGCTAAATGCCAAGAGATACATTCGAAGGTACTTGAAATTCATCACTGCCTCCATTGATTTGCCGAGCGATCGTTTGCAGGAACGCAGATGCACGGCCATGCAAGAAAACTAATGCTGCACAGTGGTCTATCACAATAGCCACTTTGATGTGCTACGATATGGCCACTTATAAAGCCTATGAAACGCATCTCTGCCAGTTTCCTGCCGCCCATTGCGCTTAGTCAAAGCGGCAAAAGCCCGATGTATCGCCAGTTGTATGACTGGTTTCGGGGAGCCATTCTCGGCGGCCAGATGCGGCCGGGACAACGAGTTCCATCCACCAGAGGCTTGGCCGCCGAACTGAAGATCTCACGCATTCCGGTCTTGAACGCATACGATCAATTGCTTGCCGAAGGGTACCTCGAGGCGTTCGTCGGCGCCGGCACGTGTGTGGCGAGATCGATCCCGGATAAAACGTCGAGACCCAGGGCCGTTGCAACGCGGAGTGGACCACACGAGACAGCGGCGAAGCCGGGCTTACGCCGGCTGTCAAGTCGCGGGGCAACGCTGGCGAACGTGCCGGCGCAATCCTGGATGGACACCCTGGGCGCGTTTCGCGTAAGCCTTCCCGGCCTCGAGCGTTTTCCGATCGGTGTGTGGTCGAGGCTGGTGGCCCGTCATGCGCGCCGAGCGACCAGGGGCATCATGGCGTATAGCGGCGCTATGGGATATCTGCCCCTGCGCGAAGCCATCGCGGAGTATCTGGGCGCATTTCGTGCGGTGCGTTGCGATGCGTCGCTGATTCTGGTGACGACCGGGTCACAGCAGGCTTTGCAGCTTGCCGCGCAGGTTTTGTTGGATCCCAACGACCGCGTGTGGATGGAAGAGCCGGGCTATCACGGGGCCCGCCACGCCTTCATGATGGCAGGGGCCCGGCTGCTTCCGGCGCTGGTGGATCAGGAGGGCGTGGATGTGGCAGCGATCGTCCGTCATAGCAGCAACGCGCGCGCCATCTATATCACGCCGTCGCACCAATATCCCATGGGTATGACAATGAGCGCCGCCCGCCGCATGCTGCTGCTCAGTTGGGCGTCGCGCACCGGCACCTGGATTATCGAAGACGACTACGACAGCGAGTACCGATTTGGCAGCCGCCCGATTGCCTCGCTTCAGGGCCAGGATCAGGATTCGCGGGTCATCTATGTCGGGACCTTCAGCAAGGTCATGTTTCCTGCTTTGCGGCTGGGTTATGTCGTTGTCCCAAAGGACTTGGTGCCGGCTTTCTCCGCTGCGCGGGATGCCGCGGACGTTTTCTCGTCGACGCTATATCAGGCGGTGATGACCGATTTCATCCGCGAGGGGCACTTCGCCCGCCATATTCGCCGGATGCGCATGCTCTATTCGGAACGCCGTGGGGCGCTGGTTAGGGCAATCCAAACTCAGATGGGCGAAATGCTCGAAGTGATTGGCGCCGAAGCCGGGATGCACCTGGTGGCGTTGCTTCCGCCCGGTATCAACGATGTCGAGGTTGCGCGGAAAGCCGCCCAGAAGGGCATTTGTGCCATGCCTTTGTCGGTATGCTACGCGAAACCATCGAAGCGGGGCGGGCTGATTCTGGGCTATGGAGGCACCGACGCATGTCAGATTAACGAT
>JBEKOS010000194.1:0-7716 GCA_049521535.1 Terriglobales bacterium
GCCGTGGTGATTCTGCACGCATTTCTGGCGCTCCTGGCCGGCTACGCCACGGTAGCCCTGCTGGTAATTGGGATGACGGCGCTCCTCACTCGCCTGACGCCGGGATGGGTCGCGGTCAGGGTCGGATCTGACGGCAGACTGAATCCCGCCTACGCCTTCGTCAACTTGAGCTACTCATTTCTGGCTGCCGTGGCCGGCGGCTACGTGACGGCGCTTATCGCAAACGGGAATCCGCTGGTCAACACTCTGGTTTTGGCGCTGGTGGTGCTTGCCATGGCCGCCCTCAGCGCCCTGCAATCGCGCGGCAAGCAGCCCATCTGGTACGCGCTGACCCTGGTTTCCGTCATGCCCATTGGAGTTCTGGCAGGGGGCCTTGTGCGCCTACGCGTGTTGGGGATTCTATAAAGCAGCACGCAAGCAATTCGATCGGTACTTCTCTCCGGATCAGGAAAAACATGCTTGGCAGCCGGCATAAGCCCGCTATAGAATCTGTCAGCCGGTCCCGGCAAACATTCAGGAAAAGAGGAATACCGCGAATGAAACTGCGTGAAGTACTATCCTTGTTCGCCGTTGTTGTAATCCTGGCTCCGGCTGCTGCGGCCGGTGCTGCGCCAATCGTGGGCTTCGCGCAGAACGACAGTCCCGATGTCTCTGAGGTCCGTCATTACACCCTCACGCTTGAAAAGGCGCAGAAGGCCGCCAACGCCATGCAGAGCATCAACCAGCTCACTGCATCCAATGCCGCCTTGAAGGCAAAGATGGACGCCGCCACTTCGGGCCAGTTGCCCATCACCCAGCAGGCTGCCTACATCGATGCAAACTTCCCCCAGGTCACATCGATCGTCCGTGCCAACGGGTTGGTTACCAGAGAGTTCATCGTGCTCACCGGAGCGCTCATCAATGACGTGGGCTTTGTGGGAATGAAGATGCAGGGCATGTTCAAGACGTACCCTCCGGGCATGATCGCCCCTGAGAATGCCGCGCTCATTGAAAAGAACTGGCCGGCATTCCAGGCGCTAGCCGCCAAGATGTCGCCGCCCAGTTCCCGTTAGGGCACCCAGTTATCCCGTCCAATTGGAGCAAGGCCGGTCAGCGCTTTGATTCTCCATTGCGCCCCCCGGCTTGCGTTGTAGAAATCTACCAGCGCAGCCCAAATGTTACTGGGATCAATTCCGTTGTGCCCAGCCCGTTGGTTTCGGTAATCGCCGGTGTGTGGATGTAGACGTACCGCGCCTCGCCGAACAGCTTCATCTTGCCATCGCCGTAAACTCCGCCCAGCCGGTGCGAGATTCCCAGGCCCAGGTTTGCGCCGAACTGGTTTGAGGAGAAGCTGTTCGTCGTCACGTCCACGGGATACCCGTAGAAGTCGCAGCATTCAGCAACAGTAAAGTTCGTGCTCTTGTAGTAGTAGCCGCCCCCTCCAGTCACGTACGCGCTATTCACACGTTTCGGGAATAAGTCGATCACAGGATCGACGGTAACCGAGATGATGTGTGCATTACCGCCCTGCCCGCCGCCTGCCGCAATGAACGCTCCGGGAAGCTTGTTGTCAATAAACTGGAATTCGCCAAGCAATGTGAAACGCTGGGAAAAGTGAATCCCGGCGCCTCCGGTAAAGTTGCCGCCCCAGGTGATGTAGGGCGTGTCGTTGCCGACGGGTGCGTTGAAGCCCGCGCCGGCCTCCGCCGCAAAATGACTGAAGCTGAAGTGTGCATTCTTCTCGCTGCCGTACTGTCCCGCCCCTTCCCCGGCAGAACCGAGAGCCGCTGTAGCAGTCCGCAGCGCCGCGGCGCCTTCGAGGTTGACATCGATGGGTAATTGGAAAGAGCTTGAGCTGGATTCATTGGTTGCGACCAGGTTGGGACTGCCTGGGTTGAGGGTGGTTGAAGACTGAGCGCTTGCTGTCCCTGCCACAAGATTTCCTGCACAGCAAAAGAAACAGACATGCCGCATCAGCGACATCCAACGGGGGGATGACATGTCATAACCTCAAGATTTGAATTGGCTTGCGTCCCGGCAGTCGTGCCGTGCTACCGGTATTTACTTAGACACAGTTTTTGCGCGGAGGTTGTATGGCGGTATTAGGAGCCGGGTGGGACAGCCGATTCTATTCCCACTTGTACGCGTAGTGGCAATCCTGTAAGATGGTGTCACAAACGATGGGGGTGGGAAATATGGAAGTCTTGGAACGTACTGAACGAGCCGAGCCGTTAGAGTTGCGGACGCGGACACGCACCGGTGAAAAAGGCCGCATTGTGATTCCTGCGGCGATGCGTGAGGCGCTGGGGATCGTGGATGGGGATATCCTTGATCTGCAGGTCGTCGATGGCGAACTGCGTGTGGCGACAATGCGAGAACGAATCAGGCGTGCCCAAGAACGGGTGAGGCACCTCGTTCCCCCGGGGACTCTGGTTTCCGATGAGCTGAGCGCGGACCGGCGCGAGGCCGCGAAGCATGAATGAGGTCGTGCTGGACGCCTCGGCCATTCTAGCGGTGCTCTTCAATGAGCGAGGTGCGGAAAACCTCACAGCAGAGATACTCGGCGCCGCAGTTGCCAGTACAGTCAATTTGGCCGAAGTGCAAACCAAGCTGGTGAAAATGGGTCGCAGTCCTGCGGATGCTTGGGTGGACACTTTTTCTCTACGCACGTCGGCCGAGAGCTACACAAGCGAACACGCGAAGATCGCCGGCGACCTGATTACGGCGACGCAGAAATACGGCCTCTCGTTAGGGGATCGATCCTGCCTGGCCCTGGCGATTGCGCTCAAGGCCCCGGTCTATACAACCGAACAGGCTTGGAGAAACTTGAACGTTGGAATTCCGATTCATGTGATTCGGTGAATCCGATTTGCGCTTGTACGCGCAGGCACAAAGGCCGGAGCTCAGCTCCGGCCTTTGTCGTTCGCACTGAATCAGCGCTCACCCCTGTATATCGAACTGCTCCGGATGCAGCGTCGCATCGCTCTTGACCAGAATGTTCTTCCCGACCAACTCCTCAAATTCGGTCAGCCAACTGGCGTTGTTCGATTTGAGCACTTTGACCGTCTCCGGATTCACGCGCAGCAGCACGTCGGCGCCTTCGAAGTGCTTCTTCATTTTGCGCAACTCGATGTAGATCTCGTTGCAGACTGTGATTGGGCTCTTCACCATGCCGGTGGCCTGGCAGGTAGGGCACGGAACTGAAAGCGTCCGCTCCAGCGATTGCTTGACGCGCTTGCGCGTTATGGCGACTAAACCAAAATCATTGAATTGGAGAACCTTGGTGGGCGCGCGATCAGCCTTGAGAGCTTCCTCAAGCGCCGCCAGCACCTTGAAGCGATTCTTCCGCTCGTCCATGTCGATAAAGTCGATCACGATGATGCCGCCGAGGTCGCGCAGCCGAATCTGCCGAACGATTTCGGGAACCGCGTCGAGATTGGTCTTGACGATGGTGTCCTCGAGCCGCGCCGACTTGCCCACATATTTGCCGGTGTTAATGTCGATGGCCACCAGAGCTTCCGTCTGGTTGATAACGATGGACCCGCCGCTCTTCAACCAGACCTTTGACCTGAGAGCCTTCGAGATTTCGTCCTGAATGCCGAAGTGCTCGAAAAGCGGCGTCTCCTTGGTGTAGAGCTTGACCCGCCGGACAAGCGTCGGCGAAAAGCGGTTGAGAAAGCGGACAATGCGCTCGTAATCGTCCTGCGAATCGACCCAGATCGACGAAAAGTTGGTGCTGACCTGGTCGCGGAGAATGCGCTCGATCAGCGAGAGATCGTGATAGATGAGTGCTGGCGACTTGGAAGAGTCGGAACGCGACTTGATCTCGTCCCAAAGGTGAATCAGGAAGCGAAGATCGGAGCGAAGTTCCTCCTCCGATGCTCCCTCGGCCGCGGTGCGAACAATGAATCCGCCCGAAGCGTCGCCGCGCTCGTGAATGAGAATCCGCTTCAAGCGCTGGCGCTCGTCGTCGGAAGCAATTTTGCGGCTCACGCCAACGTGGCTCACCGTGGGCATGAAGACCAGAAAGCGTCCGGGCAGCGCGATATGGCTGGTGATGCGTGCGCCTTTCTTGGCGATGGGTTCCTTGGCAATCTGAACCAGAATCTCCTGTCCCGGCTTCAGCAAGTCGCTGATGACGGGCAGATCCGAGGTCTGCATGGACCTTCGCGAAGGCCCCCGCCCACCGCGATTGCTCTGGCCTGGGCGTGCAGGAGCGCCACGGCGTCCACCGCGCGCACCGCGGTCGCGAGGCTGCTGGGCCGCGCCCTGGCCCTGGCCTGCAGCGGATTGGTCGGCTGCGACGGCGTCATCATCGTCTTCGTCCTCGTCGAATGCTTCCTCATCGTCGCCATTCTTGCCTTCGAACTTCAGTTGAATCTTGTGGTCGAGATGAGCCTCCTGCAGCATTTCGCCAAGCGCGCCGGAGCGAATCTGATTGGGCAACGTCTCTTCCTCGTAGTCTTCGAGGTCGTGCTCGTCCGCCTTGTGATGATGGTGCGGTGCGTCGAACTCCTCTTCTTCGATCACCTCTTCCTCAATGACGCCGCTCCCAGGCGCATAGGACGACACAGTGGCCGCCTTCGTCGCCACTGGGGCAGGCGACGCTGCAGGCTCTTCCTTTTTCTTCTTGCTGCCAAGCCCAAATAGACGGAAGCCGGTGTGGGGCGCAGGGTCAACGTGATGGGAGGCGGAGGCATCTGCTCCACTCGCGTCGGAATCGTCCGCTTCGAATTCGGCAGAGTGTGCTTCGTCCCCGGAATCGGCCGGTAGCGGCTCGTTCGAACCGAGGTTGGGAGCGGACTCATCCTGTCTAACGACCGCATCGGCAACCGTGTCTTCGACCGATGGCTGGTCGATCACCGGCTCGACCTCATACTCCTCTGCGTCGGTCGGCTTGCCCGGGGCTGGTTCGTCCGCTGCCTGGACCGCGGCCGGTTCGTGTGCAAATTCCGTCGTCTCTTCGAAAAAGTCGTCTTCGGCTGGCTCCAATTCCAGCTCTTCTTGTTCGGCGATGAAGTCTTCATCTTCCAGCGAAACAACAGCCTCAGGCGTTGCCTCCACTGCTTGCTCGGCGAAGGCCGCTGGGCTGGCCACAACCCGCTCGGAAACGAACTCTTCCTCCTCAATCTCGTCTGGAGCGGCGCCGCTTTCTTCCAACTCCTCCGCAGTTACGGCCTCGGGCTCGCGGTTGCGATGCCTCGAGAGCGATTCGCCGGGCAACAAGCCGCTGCCATCCCACTCCAGGGGAGCTTCAATCAGCGTCGAAGGCTTGAAAGTTGCTGCGGGCCGGACGGGCGCGGCAGAACTGGCTGAAGGCTCTGGAGCGTCGCCTGCCGGCGTTCCACCGTACTTTGAAAGTGACTCGCCCGGCAGCACGAAGGGAACCGGAGCGGAAGCATTTGGAACATGTGCCGTGCGGGGCGATGGCGCGGGCGTCGGAGCCGGAGCCGAAGCCGCAGACGCGTAAATGACCGGCTCGATCTCGGATTCATCGCTGGCTTGCGGGTAGCCCTCGCCCTGCTCCGCCGTCTCTGTCTGGCTCTCAGGCGAGCTTTGCTCGCGATCGCCTGAGCGGCCTCCGCGACGCCGGCGGCGTCCGCGCCAGCGTTTTGCGCCTTCGCCCGAGCCCGCCTGAGCCGCGCCCGATTCTCCCCTGGCAGATTCCGGTTCCGGAGCCGCCGGAGCAGCCTCAACGGCTTCGGGAACGGTTTCGATGGAGAGAGCGTGGCTGCGCGGCTGCCGGTCCTGCCGCTGTTCCTGCTTTTGGTCGGGCCTCTGCCCGCCTCGGCCGCCATTCCGGCCAGACTGGACCGCTTGTTCTGGCGCAGGTGTGTGCCGCACCTCGCGCGGGGCCTGGTTGCCGCCGCTGGCAGCGGCCTTTTCCAGTTCCTCGGCTTCTTCCTGATCTTCAAGTTCGAGGAAGTCGGTTACATAAAGGAAGGCGTCGCGCTCCAGGCCCACATCCACGAATGCGGATTGCATGCCGGGCAGCACCCGTGTGACGCGGCCGTTGTAAATCGAGCCGGCCAGCGTGTACTCGTTTTCGCGTTCGTAGTAGATCTCCGCGAGTTGATCGTCTTCAAGAATCGCAAGCCGCGTCTCATGCGGCGTGCTGGAAATACAAATCTCTTTTGCCATCGTACCTTTCCGTCCAGCAGCTATTGAGCGCTGGGAACAGCGGCAAGGCCGGATGGAAATCCGCGAAACCGGAAGGGGAGGGAATGAACGGAAGCGATGACCTGCGAGTCGTTAGTGTGCCGGTTGCCGCGCTAAAGCCAGACCCAGGGGGCGGCGATTCGCGGTTGACGTCTTGCTGGGAATTCCAGGCAGCCGTAACGATGTTTAGGTAACTGTGATCCGATTGCAGAGAAGTTTTGGTCACCCAATAATGGGCCGTCCCATCCGTGGCAAGCGCACGACGGTCGAGCGCCATTGGAGCGGGGCACACCTGCCCTGAATCCTTCACACTCCTTGTGCAACTTCCGCGATGCCAACGGATCCGGGGGCCGCAGCGATTGATCTTCGTCGCTGGGCTGGAATGATCTTCCCGTCTCTGCGTGCTCATGAACCCTTGTCCTGCCGGGCTCGCGATCCATTCGGACCTGGCCGGCTAATAACTCAATCTTTGGTCTCCTGTGCTCCGGACTGTTCCGGTGAAACACAAGAGGTAAACTCTTGAAACCTGTTTCGAGTCTGTCCGGGCCATCTGGCCGCGAAACTCGTCAGTTAACGAACCGGCGCATGCGGACATTCATTACCGCACCCAGCGCCAGGAACGTGAACAACACCGAAGACCCCCCGTAACTCATTAACGGTAAAGGAATTCCGGTGACTGGCATGAAACCGATAACCATGCCTACGTTGACCGCGATCTGGAAAGTCAACACAGCCACTACTCCCATGATAATCAGGGATCCTGATAAGTCCGCGGCTGTTTGAGCGTTTTGAATCAAACGCATCAATACAAAGAAGTATAGCAGCAGCACAAAAAACGCGCCCACGAAGCCATGTTCCTCGCCAAATGCGGCGAAGATGAAGTCGGCATGGGGAATGGGCAGAAAGTCGCCCTGGGTCTGGGTTCCTTTAGCTGCCCCTTTGCCCCAAACCCCGCCCGATCCGACGGCGATCTTCGATTGCAGGAGCTGGTAGCCGGTTCCTCTGGGGTCGTTGCCGGGATTGATGAAGCTGGTCAGGCGGGCCTTCTGATACGGCTTGAGCAGCTTGCCGCTGGTCCAGACGCCGGCCACCAAGACGAGCCCACAGGTGGCCAGAATCGCCGCCTGGCGGACGTTGATCCCGCCCAGAAACAGCCCAGCGACCAGGATGGGTACATAGGTGAGGGTGGTGCCAAGGTCGGGCTGCTTGAGCACGAGGAGCATCGGGACGCCCACGAGTGCGAAGGCCTTCAGGATTTCTCTCCATGAGAGACTGCGCGCGCCAAGGTTGGCAAAGTATCGGGCCACGGCCAGGATGAGCACCAGCTTGACCCACTCGGAGGGCTGAAAGTGCATCGGTCCGAGCTTGATCCAGCGGCGTGCGCCCAGAACTTTCTGCCCCACCGCCAGCACCGCGACCAGCGCAACAAGGCAAACTCCATAGGCCCAGGGAACGTAATCGATCAGCTTGTGATAGTCGATCTTGGCGAAGATAAACATGGCTGCCAGGCCGCCAATGATCCAGTAAATCTGCTTGGTATGGAAGCCGGTGTATTTGGTATGAAGCGTGGCCGAGTAA
>JBEKOS010000195.1:0-7676 GCA_049521535.1 Terriglobales bacterium
GCGAGAAATGCGGGATCATTGCGAAGCGATTCGAATACCGCATCCACGCGCGCTTCCATCATCTCCTTCTCGCGGACAGATTGATAGCGTTCGTACTCGAAGAAGTGCCGCTTGAGCAGTTCCAGCGCTTTTTCTTTCTGTCCAGCCTGTGCGTACACTGCCGCGAGATTGTAGGAGGCTGGCAGCAGGGACTCGTTGGCGTGCGCGACCTTCAGCGCGTCCTCCGTGTGGCCGTTGCCCGCCATGAAGGCTGCGGCAAACACCAGATTGTAGGGATCGTCCGGATCGACGGCCAGTGCCTGCTTGATATAGCCATCCGTCTTCGCGGCATCGCCCTCGGAATTCCAATAAACGGCCAGATTGCGGTAGGCCAGCGCCAGCGGATACGTCTGTACCGAAGCCTCCATCAGGGCAAGGCCGCCTTTGAAATCGCCATCGTGAATGGTCATTTTGCCGAGTCCATGCTGCGCGACAGCACGGGATAACGGATCGGCCGGCATGGCAAGGATGGCGGAGAAAGCTTCGCGCGCCTTCTTCCAGTCTCCGATATCGTGGCGGTAAAGCTCTCCCAGATAGCGCAGGGGAACAGGATCGCCCGGGTCGAGGCGGCTTGCTTCGGTGTACAGTCGTTCCGCGTGCAGGTAATCTTCACGATCCTCAGCTTCCAGGCCGGTGCGCATGGCGTGCTCCACCCGGGCCCGAACACGGGGATCGAAATTTGGCCCGGCAGGAACGTCAGCTACTTCCACGCCCAACTTCTTCAATTCCTTTGCCGCGTCTTTCGCCTTGCCGGGGAAGAGGCAGCGCTGGTCGTATACGGCGCGCAGCTCGTCGATGGCAGCCTGCTTGTCACCGGCCTTGGCTTTGTTCTTCGCCTCATCCAACTGGGTCTTGATGGTGTCTCGGCGCGCCTTCATTTCGGTGTCGAGCAACCTTTCAACCTGATCCACCCGCAGAAAGCCGTCCTTATTTTCCGCCTTGCCGAGTACCTTGCCGTCCGCCTGAGCCAGCACCGCCACAGGGGGCTTTTCACCGGGAATGAATTTCTCTCCCAAGGCGGCCCTAGAGTCCGCAATTGCCAAGGTCACGCACTCGGTGGCGTAGTTCGAAAGCGTCTGCGAAAACAGGAGACTGGAGGCTTGCAATTCGGCTTGGGATGACGGGAACCAGTACACGACCAGCCCCTCGGAAGCGGGCTTATCATTTGGCTGGACTACCTTCCACGGTACTCGGTAAGTGGGTGCGCTAACTCCCGCCGCGGCGCCGCCGCGCAATCCGCCCGTACCGCCGCCTCCGCCGCCCCCGCAGGTGGCCCAACCGGGAGAAGCCAGCAGAAGGATTACGAGCGAAAAACTCAATGATCGTATGAGCAAGGATGGTTTCCCCATAGGCAAAATTCTAGCAAAGCGGGAAAAGAAGGAAGGGGGTTGAGCGGCAGAATCCACGGCTATCGCTCAAGGAAGCAATGCGCGGGGTGAGTTGATGGAGCCGTGAGGCTTAGTTTCGATCGGATTCACCTACGCTGAATCGTCCCTGGTTCTCGATGCGCCAGCCTACTCGCGCGCGAATCGCAGCCAGGCCTCCAGATGATCCAGTTTCTCCTGGCCCAGGCCTTCCAATTCGGCCTCGGCAAGCCAGCCGTCGAAGATCAAACGGGCGAACACGTCCGGCAGCACCGAATAACGGTAGTCGTACTTCTGATCGACCTCTTTCCGTCGTGCAGAAAGAAAGTCATCGATCTTCCACGGATCGCAGAAGTCTGGCGCCAGGACCATCCGCTTAACTTCGGCCACGATTGCGTCGAGCTCGCGTTTAAGGGCTGCCTCGAAGGCCTTTCGGGCAATCGCCTTCTCCGATCCGGACCAGTTGAAATCACGCATCATGGTTGTGCCTCGCAAGACCAAGAATGTACCACAGCGCCGCGGGATTGGACCAAGACAGCCCTCAATCACCCATTGTTTCCGTCAACTAATCTTGGCTCCGATGTAGTCTCGCGCGCAGAAAGCCCGCCTGCTATTAGGCCTGATTCGCAGCGGTTGAGACGACCACCGAGACCGACTGCCAACCAGCGCCGCTACCAGGCGGTCGGCCTGAATTGTGCTCTCGTTTCCAGCCCCGCGATCGCGATCAGCCTGGAATCGGCCTTGCGGCAATTATCCGGCTTGTCATTCGTCGAATCTTCGGACTAAACTAAGTGGACTTAGTCTTATAGCCTGGAGGCGTGGTGGAAACCGTTAATATTCACGAAGCAAAAACTCATTTGTCGCGGCTGGTCAAGGGCGCAGCCAAAGGGGAATCGTTCATTATTGCCAAGGCGGGCAAGCCGCTGGTGAAGGTCACGGCCCTGGAGGCGCCGGCGGGCGGGCAGGTGCGGCGGTTGGGGTTCATGGCCGGAGAAATCGCCGTTCCCGACGACTTTGACCGAATGGGCAGTTCAAAGATCGCGCGCCTGTTCAACGGTGGCAAATGAGGTTCTTATTGGACACGCATCTCCTGCTGTGGGCGGCGGGACAACCGAAGAAACTGCCGGTCACGGCGCGGCGGTTGCTCGAAGATCCGGGGAATGAACTGTTGTTCAGCGCGGCCAGCCTGTGGGAAGTCACAATCAAACGCGGGCTGGGACGGCGCGATCTCCGCGTGGATCCGCGGCTGCTGCGGCGCGGTCTGCTCGATAACGGCTATAGCGAACTGGCAGTCACGAGCCTTCACGCCGTGACCGTAGATGGCCTGCCGCCATTGCACAAAGACCCGTTCGACCGAATGCTGGTCGCACAGTCGCTGGTCGAAGGCGTCACCCTGCTGACTTCCGACTCGCTGGTCGCGCAGTACCCCGGCCCTATTCGGCAAGTTTGATACGGCAGGGATCTATCCTGTATGTAAGCGGTTGGTCAACTGTTGCTTCACCGCCGGCCACTCTGCCGCCACAATTGAATAGCGAGCCGAATCGCGGGCGATATAGTCGGCGGCCATCCTGTGAGCGCGAAGAATTCCCTCGAACCTTCCACCGATGCGTTCTATTGCAGCGCGAGATCGTTTATTCCGCTCGTCTGTGTGAAGGCAAACACGGAGGGCCTGCCAGGTTTCGAATGCGTACGTCAGCATGAGCAGCTTGGCCTCGGTGTTGGCAGCGGTCCGGATGGCTGCGGCGGTCAGCCAGGTGTAGCCGATCTCACAAACATCCGGGTCTGTGCGGCCATGCCGCGGATGGCCTTGCAGCCATGCCCATCGCTCAACGTCAAAGAAGCGGGTGGAACCGATAACCACAGGAGCATTCCCCTGGATCGACGGTAAGCGCACGATCGCGAATGGCAAAGCAGTTCCAGCATCGCGCCATGTGAGTGCGGTGTCGACATATCTGGCTGCTTCGGCTTTGCCCTGCGGAACGGGGCTCCACCGATAGAGGGAAGGCTCAGTCGCCGCCGCGGCGGCCAAGCCATCAACGTGTTGATGGCCAAGCGGTTCGAGTCTAACGCATCGTCCCACCAAGACAGGCGCTTCTGTTTCCACGTTTCCAAGTATGCAAGGAGGCGCTGCGCATCCGCAATGGAAACTGTTGCACAATGGTTGTTCAGAATTCCTCGAATTGGAATCTGAGCAACAGTAAACAGTGGGCGCGGCCTCGCAAAACCCGGAGCAGACGGCGAGCCTCTTGCGGCCGTTGCGCGTACCGACCTTTCGTAATCTGCTGGTTGCTAATACGGTCTCCGATGTCGGCGCGTTCATGCAGAGCGTGGGCGCTGCCTGGATGATGGTAGCGCTCAATGCCGGGCCTCTCTATGTTGCCCTGACGCAAACCGCAAGCGCCCTGCCATTCTTCATTCTCGCGTTGCCCGCTGGGGCCATCGGGGACATCGTTGATCGCCGCAAACTGATCCTGTTTACGGAAGTCTGGATGGCCAGCGTGGCACTGGTGCTGGCCGGCGTGACCACTGCGGGACTGATGTCTCCCGTGCTGCTTCTGGTTCTGACGTTCGCGCTTTCCGCAGGAGACGCCATCGAAAGCCCGTCCTGGCGGGCCGTGCTGCCGGAACTGGTTCCACGTGAAGTACTTGCTCCCGCGTCCGCTCTCAACGGCATCGAATTCAATTTTGCCCGGGCTGTCGGGCCGGCGCTCGCTGGCGTCATCATCGCAATTCGGGGCGTTGCCACCGCGTTTTACCTCAATGCGGTGTCCTTTCTCGGCATCATCGTAGTCATTGCCCGGTGGAAGCGGCCCGCGCGAAAACGGACGGCGCCGCCGGAAACCCTGAAGGGCGCGACTGCCGCCGCGATCCGGTACGTACGCTACTCACCGGCACTTCGCAGGTTGATGCTCCGGTCAGGAACAATCATGTTCTTTGCCAGCGCGCTGCTGGCACTGCTGCCGTCGGTTGCCCACGGCGTGAGCACGAGTCCAACCGGCTACGGAATCCTGCTCGGATGCTTTGGTGGCGGCGCCGTAGTGGGAGCGCTGGTCATGCAACGCGTCCGCGCCCGGTGGCCGGCCGAGATCGTAGTTTCCGGCAGCGTTCTCATTCTGGGGCTCAGTACGCTGGCTGCGGGAGAATTCCTTGCGCTGCCGGCGCTGGGGGCGGCCATGCTCGTGGGTGGGGCGGCGTGGATTGTGTTCATCTCGCTGTTCAATGTGATCATTCTCAATCGCACGCCGGACTGGGTTCGCGCTCGCGTGCTCGCCGTTTACATGCTCGTGTTCCAGGGCGCTATGGCCGGCGGAAGCGCCGCGTGGGGCGCTCTCGCCGCAAGAAACAGCATTCATGTGGCACTGATTTGGGCCGGTGCGGGGACCATCGCCAGCACGGTACTGGGCCTCTTTTTGAAGTTACCGGACGCGAATGTTGACGTCACGCCCTGGGCTCATTGGCGGATGCCCACCATCTTGCAGGAACTGCCCCGGGGAGAGTCCGGTCCGATTCTCGTGACGGTGGAATATGACGTTGGACCGGAACAGGAAGTCCTATTTCTGAAGGCCATCCACAAATACGAGCGCATCCGGCGGCGCGATGGCGCGTACCAGTGGGGAATCTACCGGGACCTCGAACATCCGAATCGTTACGTGGAGACTTTTCTGGTCGCCTCCTGGGACGAACATCTACGACAGCATGAGCGCCTGACGCACGCGGATCGTTCCGCAGAGGAGCGAGTCTACAGTAGCGTCCGCGGTACGCCCTCGGTCCATCATCTTGCGTTTGTAGAAGCCGATCGCGAACCCTGAAGGCCTTTCACTCGCCACGGCTCTCAGGTAGCCCCACTTGTCATCCTTCGCTTCGCTCAGGATGACAACTGAGGGTGTACGTAGGGTGGTGAAATACCACCCTGGGTGCTGAGGTTTACAGCTTGTTCCTTCCTAACTTCCGCACATATTATTTACGTAGCTGGATCTGGGTGCCGCCCAAATAAAGGAGATTGTCCATGAGCACGGTAAGAGTTCTAGTCGGCACACGCAAAGGAGCATTTGTCCTGACATCGGACGGAAAACGCGAAGATTGGGAAATCGATGGCCCCCATTTCGGCGGCTGGGAGATGTACCACGTCAAGGGGTCGCCGGTTGACCCAAACCGGCTGTATGCGTCGCAATCCACCGGCTGGTTCGGCCAGTTGATTCAGCGTTCCAACGATGGCGGAAAGACGTGGGAAGCGGTGGGCAACAAATTCGTCTACGACGGCGTTCCCGGAACTCACCAGTGGTACGACGGAACGCCGCATCCGTGGGAGTTCAAGCGCGTATGGCATCTTGAGCCGTCACTCACCGATCCGGATACGGTCTATGCCGGAATCGAAGATGCTGCGCTCTTCCGCACGACTGATGCCGGGCAGACGTGGCACGAGTTGCCCGGGCTTCGCAGGCACGGCACCGGTCCGCACTGGCAGCCTGGCGCCGGAGGGATGTGCCTGCACACTATCATTCTGGATGCTGGCGATCCCGGCAGAATCTATATCGCCATTTCATCCGCCGGGGCATTTCGCACGGACGATGGCGGCCAGACCTGGCGGCCGATCAATCGTGGACTGGTATCCGCCCACATCCCTGACCCGAATGCCGAAGTAGGCCATTGCATACATCATATTGCCATGCACCCTTCGCGCCCGGGTGTGCTCTTCATGCAGAAGCACTGGGACATCATGCGTAGCGACAACGCCGGCGACTCATGGCGAGAGGTCAGCGGGAATCTGCCGACCGACTTTGGGTTTGTCATCGATGTTCACGCGCATGAGCCTGAGACCATCTACGTGGTTCCCATCAAGAGCGACTCCGAGCACTATCCCCCGGACGGCAAGCTGCGTGTCTACCGCAGCAAGTCGGGTGGGAACGAGTGGGAGGCGCTTACCAAGGGCCTGCCGCAGCGCGATTGCTACGTCAACGTGCTGCGCGATGCCATGGCCGTGGATTCGCTCGATAAGTGCGGCCTGTATTTCGGCACCACTGGCGGACAAGTCTATGCCTCGGCCGATGCGGGTGACAATTGGGCTCCGATTGCCCGTGATCTCCCGGGGGTGTTGTCGGTTGAGGTCCAGACGCTGTCATGATCCGGGTAATTCTGCCGGCGCACCTGCGCACGCTGGCCCACACGGGAAGCGAGGTGCAGCTTGAGGTCGAGGGCCCAGTCACACCCAACTCCGTCCTCGACGCGCTCGAAAGCGGCTACCCGATGCTGTCCGGCACCGTTCGGGATCACGTCACGAAACAGCGCCGGCCATTCCTGCGCTTTTTTGCCTGCGAAGAGGACCTATCGCATGAACCGCCGGACAAACCACTGCCTGACGCGGTCACGTCTGGAAAAGAGCCCTTCATCATCATCGGTGCTGTTGCCGGCGGCTGAGATGGAATGCGTAACAGGCGCCTTCTTCCTGCAGTAGTTCGGGCAGGCTGAGCGTGACCCGTTGATCCCCGTTCACCAGAAACGATGTATCACGCAAATGTGTGAGCTGAAAACGATTCGACACCGATCGTAGGAATAAGCCACTGAGTGGTGTTCTGCGCGCGCCTTTATGATGGACTCGATGAACTTGTCATCCTGAGCGAAGCGAAGGACCTGCTGTTCTCAACTGTACGCGACCACAAGGGCAGGTCGTTCGTTTCGCTCAAGATGACAACTCACCAGGTGAACAAAAATCCGTGACACCACGGCATAGAGGCTCTGTATGATCGGCCGAGTCATCTCGCATTACCGGATCGTCGACAAAATCGGTGGCGGCGGCATGGGCGTGGTCTACAAGGCCGAGGATATTCGTCTGCTTCGCTTCGTTGCGCTCAAGTTCCTGCCGCAGGAGGTTTCTCGCGATCCGCAAGCTCTCGCCCGTTTTCAACGGGAAGCACAAGCGGCGTCGGCACTCAATCACCCTAATATTTGCACCATCTACGATATCGGCCAGCAGGACGGTCAGGCCTTTCTTGCCATGGAGTTCCTGGATGGGGAAACGCTGAAGTGCCGCATCGGGGGAAAGCCAATCGACGCCGCAGACTTGATGAGCTGGGCAATCGAGATCGCTGATGCGCTGGACGCGGCCCATGGTGAAGGAATCATTCACCGTGACATCAAGCCAGCGAATGTCCTCATTACCAGACGCGGCCACGCCAAGATTCTGGATTTCGGCCTGGCGAAAGTGGTGACCAGTGGCAACTCGCAAGGCCAGACTGAGTCGTCAGATGCCTTAACTGTTGCGACGATCGACCAGCA
>JBEKOS010000196.1:0-7644 GCA_049521535.1 Terriglobales bacterium
GTCTGCGGGCAAAGCTTGCTGATCTGTCTCGCCAATTCCGGGCCGCTGATTCCTCCCGGCATGACGATGTCGGTTACCACAACGTCGAACGGTTTGCTTCGCTCCACGCATTTTTGCAGGGCTTCCTGACCGTTCTGGGCAGGCACGGCTTCATACCCTGCAACCTTAAGAAACGAACAGAGGGCCTCCCGCGCCGCTTCTTCGTCTTCTACCACGAGCACGGCCTGGGTGCGGATCACGCTGGCAAACGGCCGCACACGGCCGCTCTCCGCGGCTTCTAACGGTTTCGGCAACGCCTTGGCGAGCATTGACTCCGGCGCCTTGGGAAGATAAATCTCGAAGGTCGTGCCCTTGCCGATCTCACTCTCCACTGTGATATACCCGCCGCTCTGTTTCACGATGCCATAGACGCTGGCCAAACCCAGGCCGGTGCCTTTGCCCACGTCCTTGGTCGTAAAAAATGGATCGAAGATATGCGACTGAACCTCGGGTGCCATGCCGCAGCCGCTGTCCCTTACGGAAACGACAACGTGCGGACCGAGTCTCGAGCCGAGGTGGCTGCTGACAAACTCCGAATCCAGGTCTGCGTTACGGGTGGTTAGCCCCAGCTTCCCGCCGCGCGGCATGGCATCGCGGGCATTGGCCGCCAGGTTTAGCAGTACCTGCTCCATCTGCACCGGATCAGCCACGACCGGCCAGGTTTCCGCCCCCAGCGTCAAACTGAGATCGATGTCTTCGCCCACCAGCCGGCGCAACATGCGGGTGGTTTCCGAGAGTGTGGCATTCACATCCAGCAATCGCGGCGACAACACCTGCTTGCGGCTGAAGGCCAGCATCTGTCGAACCAGCGCGGCGGCGCGATCTCCGGCCTTATGGATCTGCTCGAGCCCCGCGTAAAAGGGATGGCCCTTTGAAACCTGATCGAGCATCTCCTGGCTGTAGGCGGAGATAATCATGATCAGGTTATTGAAGTCGTGTGCGATGCCGCCGGTGAGCGCACCCAGAGCCTCAATCTTCTGTTTCTGGCGCAACTGCTCTTCGAGTTGGCGGCGCTGTTCATCCGTTTCGACAATGCGGCGCCCCACCTGCAGGCGTACGCGCAACTCCTCCGGGTCGAAGGGCTTGGTGAGGTAATCATCGGCGCCTGCATCGAGACCCGTAAGGATGTCGGTCTTGTCTACACGTCCCGTCAGCAGCAGGACATAAGTATAAGGACGGCTTTCGTCGGCGCGCAGCTTGCGGCAGAGTTCAACGCCGTCCATGCCTGGCATGATCCAATCGAGCACCGCCAGACGGGGAGCATCACGCCCCTGCAAATGCCGCCAGGCTTCGGTTCCGTCGGCTGCGGGCATCACGTCGTATCCGCGCTTCGACAAAGCCGAAGTCAGAAGCATGCGTGTAACCGAATCGTCTTCGGCAAGAAGCACTTTCACAATGACACCTCCCGGCAGTCATCCTGTAGTTCCCGGCAGCTTTCGGTATCCGGCTCGCGGCTGGGCGTTGCTCCAGCGAGCAGCCAGCCGTCGAGCGCCGTTCTTAGCCGTTCAATCTCGTCTTGCAACCGCGTAAACGCAGCATCTACCCGCTGAAGGTCAGGTTCCCCGGCCGAGTGGGCTATGGTCTCAAGATGTTTCGCCGCGGAGGCAGCGGAGTCCGCGCCAAAAACCGCAACCGAGCCTTTGAGCGTGTGTGCCGCCCGCTCCAGCGCCTTCCAGTCGCCGGTGGCAATTGCCGACCCAATCGCCGCCAGCGTAACCTGAGACTCCCGCACAAACAGTTCGCAAAGATCCCGCAGGAGATCGCGGTCGCCTTCGGCACGCTCCAGCGCGGCATTCAGGTTCCAGGCCTCGGCGGTCACCTCCCGGCACTCGGCTTTACCCGCACTTTCTGCCGGGACAGGGACGGCGTTCAGCCGGGGGCTCACCGTCGAGAGTGCTTGCAAAAGCTCGTGCCGGCGCACCGGCTTGGACAGATAGGCGTCCATGCCGCTTCGCAAACAGGTTTCGCGGTCACCCGTCATGGCGCGCGCGGTCATGGCGATGATGGGAACATGCGAGCTTTCTCCCTCGAGGCGGCGAATCGCTTCGGTCGCCTCCAGGCCGTTCATCCCCGGCATCTGCACGTCCATCAGAATCACGTCGAAGCCGTCCTCGTGGCTGACAAAAGCTGCGACCGCTTCCTGGCCGTTGTTCGCCACCGTAACTGCATGTCCTTGTTTTTCCAGTAGGCTGCGGGCCAGTTTCTGATTGACCGCGTTGTCCTCGGCAATCAGAATCCGCAAAGCTGTCGCCGGCCGCCGGTCTCCAGCCGCCGGGTTTATCGTGTTTGCCCCGTTCTCAGAAAGTTGCGGGCCGATGGCAGGCCGGCTTGCGCAGTCGGCCGATCCCGGCGTGGCGCAAACTTGCGCCTGATTCTCGATGGCGCGGTAGATCGCATGCAGCAACTCTTCGGTGCGCACCGGCTTGACCAGGTATTCCGACACGCCGGCCCGCCGGCAGCGCTCAGCTTCTCCGCATTGACCGCTCGACGTAAGCATCATTACCCTGGCGCTGGCAAATTCCGGATGGGCATTGATCTGTTCCGCCAGCGTAAATCCATCCAGAGTGGGCATCTGTGCGTCCAGCAGCAAAAGCTGGAAGGGCGCACCCGCGCGGCGGGCCTCTTCCAGGTTGTCCAACACTTCGTCCGCGCGCCCCAGCACTACAGGTTCCATGTGTGCGCGCGTCAAAATGGCATGAAGTATGCGCCGGTTGGTGGCATTGTCGTCCACGGCAAGCACGCGCAGGCCGCGCAATGCGTCCGCCAGCCGGCTGTTGTCGGTAATCCGTCTTCCCGCATCGCCGCCGGCCTCTGGCAATTGGCGGCCGTCCTCTGCGCTTTCGGCTGCGGGAATGCCGGCGCGAACCGTAAACGAGAAGGTGCTCCCGAGCCCTTCGTCGCTTTCCACGCCGATCGCGCCGCCCATCATCGTCACCAGTTTCGTGCTGATGGCCAGCCCAAGTCCGGTGCCGCCGTATCTGCGGGTATTCGAATTGTCCGCCTGCCGAAATGGCTCAAAGATCATTGCCTGCTTTTCCTTCGAGATGCCGATACCCGTGTCGCGAATGCTGAAGCGCAGCAACCTTCCGGATTCATCGGCCTCCTCGGCTACTACTTGCAATGCGACCTCGCCCCGTTCGGTAAACTTGATGGCATTGCCCAGCAGGTTGATCAGAATCTGGCGCAGGCGGTCGGCGTCCGCAATCACAACCGGCGGCGTCTCCGGATCGATCTCGAAGGTCAGCTCCAGTCCCTTCATGAAGGCCACGAACGATACGGTCTTGACGGCGGAAGCCACCAGGTTCTCCAAATCGAAGGGAATTTGGGCGAGATCCATCTTCCCGGCTTCGATCTTGGAGAAGTCCAGGATGTCATTGATGATGGTGAGCAGCGCCTCTGCCGACGCTTTCACCGTAGCCATATACTCGCGCTGCTCGGCCGAGAGCGGCGTATCCATGGCCAATTCAGTCATGCCGATGATGCCATTCATCGGGGTACGAATCTCATGGCTCATATTGGCAAGAAATTCGCTCTTCGCCCGGTTGGCAGCTTCCGCGGCCTCCTTCATGGCGCAAAGTTCGGCGGTGCGGCGTGCCACTTCCTCTTCCAGGTGCTGGTGATAGCGCTGCAGTTGCCGGTCCCGCTCCTCGATTTCCGCAAGCATGCCATTAAAACGCGAGGTGAGGAATCCAATCTCGTCCTTGCCCGCGTGCGGAGCGCGAATGGAGTAGTTCTTTTGCTGTGAAACCGCGTGCGCCGCCTCCGCGAGGCGCAACAACGGATCTGAAATCAGGCGCTGCAGCCGCAAGCCGAGCAGGTATGCCAGAAGCGTGCACGCCAGCAGGGTGACGGCAACAATGGACTGGTACTGGCGCACACGCGCCCGCACCTCCTGCAGATCCGACTCGATAAAGAAAGCGCCGATCGTTTCTCCGCGAAAGGCAATCGGGCGAACATACCCGATCGCCGACGGACTGTAGAGATAGCCCTCGCGCCCCGGCGTCGGCCACGATTGGGGTTTGCCGCCGGCGTCGCGCGCGAATGTGGCGAAGGGTTTGCCATCTTTGGCATAGACGCCCGCTCGCGTGATGTGGGGGTCCGAGCGTAGCGCATTCAGGACGTTCTGCGCGGCATCCGCGTCCCGGAAGGTCAGGGGCGCGATGCTGTTTTCCGCGGCGATCTGCGCCACCGCTGAGAGCCGCCGGGCCGTATCCTGGCGGAAATTTGCCAATTCATAGGCCACGAACGCGGCTGTAAGCACCAGCATGCTCGCGGCGCTGGCGAACATAATGATGGCGATCAGCTTTCCACGGATTGGAGTGTCGCGCAGGCGGCGCATTACTTCGTTCCCTCCCCTCCCCTGCCGTTTGTAAAGCTCATTCCGGCGGGCAGACTCGCCGCTGTTGGAGCGGTGTAATTCACCAATTTGGCCAGCGAAAGCAGCTTGGAGCTGACCCGCAGGTTCGCGTGCTGGGCAGCGCCGGGATTGATGGCAAAACGCACATGAGAATCCTGCATGAAGAACCCGATCATGCCGCCGGCCTCAGCGAATTGCTGCGAGTTCCCTACGGTAAGGATGGTCAATTGCCTGGCTTGGGTAAGACTCTCAGATTCCAGTCGCGGCGCCGTCCCGGACAGGAAGAGCAGGTGGCATCCTTTGACGTCCGCACCAGACTGCACGGTTCTTACGACTAAGGGCCGGCCGCTGACCGTCTTTCCCTGTACCGTTTCCTTCACCACGGCTGCGAATACGTCATTGCCGGCAATCCCAATAATAAGAGGCGATTCCGCACCCTGGAATGCGCCATCCGGCCATTCAACGAATTTGGCGAAATTGAAAAGGAAAGCAGCCTTGAGCTGATTCTCGGTCAGTTCCTCCGCGGGCGCTGCGACATTGCAGAAGAGAAACGCCGCCAGTAATATGCCGGCGACCACCCCACTGCGCGCGCGTTGAGAAATCTGAATCACATTAAAACCAGTTGTCAGTCGCCAGTCACCAGTCGCCAGTCGCCGGGTTGATGCCACTCGGAGTCCGGTCTCTGGCTTCGAGCGACTAACGACTAGTGACTGCTTCTAAAAACTGTATGCCGCCTTCACCCGCAGGGCGCGACCATCCTGCGGTATGCCAACCTGTATTAGCGCCGGGCCTACTGGATCGCTATAGCGCTTATCCAGCAGGTTGTATCCCGAAACCGAAAATTCCGTACCCTTGATGAGCTTTCTCGTCATCAGGGTCACGTTCAACAAGCCAAAACCGCCGAGCCGGTCGCCGTAGATGTTCAGCACATCGCTCGTGTACTGGCCTTCCGCGCCCACCAGCAGCGCATTGTTAAAGAATGGCGCCATGACGTTGACTTTCGCGAGGTGTTTGGGCGAATTGGCCAGCCATGCTCCCGTTACCGAATCGGTTGCATTCTGCAGGCAATAACTTGCTTTCGTCTCCAGGCCTTTGAACCACTTGCCGTTTGCCTCAATTTCGATGCCCTTGGCATCGACCATTTGCGAATTTTCATAAATGAGCAAACCATTCGTGGGATCGGCCACCTGCCGGATCAGATCATTGATGTGGTAGTAGTATCCGGAAGCGCTGAGTTGCAAGTGTGAACCCAGGTAGCGCTCCGCCACGGCTTCATAGGTGCGGATCTTCTCGGGCCGCAATGCCGGATTGGCTTCCTGCTCGCCAGGATACGAATAGTAGAGTTCGTAGTCATTGGGCGCCCGGAAGGCCTGCCCGTATAGAAACTTGAGATTGGTGCGGTGGTTTACGCGGTAGAGCAGCGCCAGCCGCGGGTTGAAGGTGCCGCCAAACGTGTCGTAGTGGTCGTAGCGGATTCCCCCGTTGAGGATCAGTTGCGAGTTTATCTTGAGCTCATCCTGCGCGAATCCGGCATAAACCTTCGATTCCTGGTGAAGGTCGAGAAAGGACTGGTAAGGATTCACGATGTAGGTGTCTTGATTTTGCTGGGTGTTGTCTGTAAACTCGCCGCCGGCCGTGACGTCATTGTGTTCCCCGATCTGCTTGCGAACCTGCCCCTCCCAGGTCCACCAGTCGCCGCGCCCGGTGTCGCGGTTATTCTCCGTAGGCAGCGGCCCCTCTGGATTCGGGTAGATGTAGTCGCCGCCGTACTCATAGCGGTTATAGGAAACGCGGGTGAGGAAGCTGGTGGTGGGATCGAGCTTCTTCTCGTAGCTGAGAACAAAGTTGCCTTCGGAATCCACCGTCTGCGAGCCGGGATTGTTGAACACCGTGCCAAAGGAAGCCGTGGGAATCACCTTGTCCCGGGTTCCGAGATTGCCTTCGAGGGTGAACTCGCGGTAGGTCAGCTTGACCAGGAAATCCTTGGCCGAGTCCGCGTCCGCGTTCTGGGCAATGCCGTAGTTGGTGGCCGGAGAATCGAACTCCGGAAAGAAAAGCTGGGGGTGACCGGAGCTTTCATAGATGCTGCCGGCCACCACCATGTCAACGTCGTGGGGCAGGGTCTCGGCGAAGGTAAAACGCCCCTTATAACTTCCGAAACTGCCGGCCTCAGTGGAAACCCGGCCATTCTGGAAATCCTTCCGCGACTTGGTGATGATGTTGATGACGGCCAGGACCGCATCCGAACCATACAGCGACGAGCCCGGCCCGCGCACAATCTCGATGCGCTCCACCGCATCCAGGTCCACGGGAAGTTCGGTGCCGATCAGCGCCTCGGAATAGATGTTCTCGTTCAGGCGATGGCCATCGAGCAGAATCAGAATGCGGGAATTATAGTCGCCGGGCGGCGAGAAGCCGCGCACGCCGATATAGCTGTAGTTGCGGTCGTTCGTAACGTAGAATCCGCGCACGCTCTGCAACACATCCGAAAGCGTGCGGTATCCGTAGCGCGCAATCTCCTCCGCGGTAATCACCGTCACCGACGAGGGCGCTTCCTGGGCATTCTGCGGGTGTTTAGAGGCGGTGGATACCTCCACGTTCATGAGCTCTTCCAGGCTCATGTTGGCGAGATCGGTCGAGGGCTCGTCCTTCTGCTGGGCAAACGCAAGCTTCGCCGGAGCCAAAAACAGGCAAAAAGCAACCAGGCTGGCAAAACTCGTCCGCAGCATACGGCCGAACTTCCTCTGCGGCATGGCTTTCACCCGTCCGGGCACGCGTACTCCGGGCCGAGCGAGGTTTTGATAGCCACTGCACATAAAACCAACCTTTAAGTTCCCTGGGAAGCACCGGATAAACCCGTGCACGAATAGATTGGCTTATTAGGTTGGCACTTTGAAGGTTACGTTCGTACGCAGGGGAATCTTTGGTAATGCGGCTTTTAGTGAGTGTACTGTAAGGTCAGGCGTGCATTAGTCCCCGGTAATCAAATCATTGCCTGCCAAGCCGTTTCCACTTACGATGCATATTGTCCCCGGGAGCAATTAGGTTCGGGGCAAAAGTTCCATGATCAAGGCTGAACCAGATAAGAATAAGGACCGCGAGCGCATCATCTCCGCCGTGCCGGTGGAGGACGATGTTTCTTTCGAGCTGAAGCTGCGCCCTAGTAGGTTGCAGGAATTCATCGGGCAAAAGAAGGTGAAGGACAACCTGATGATTGCCATCGAGGCGGCTCGCTCGCGGGGCGAGGC
>JBEKOS010000197.1:0-7639 GCA_049521535.1 Terriglobales bacterium
CGGCGTCGGCAAATGCCTCCCTGGTCTTGCGAATGCCGATGCTCTCCGCCTCGTCCCGCGCTTCTCGGATCCCCGCAGTATCGACCAGGCGGATGGGGATGCCCCCAATTGCCACGGTTTCGCTGACCAAATCGCGAGTAGTCCCCGGCGTGGCGGTCACGATGGCGCGCTCACGCTCTACCAGGCGGTTGAACAGACTTGATTTGCCAACATTCGGCCGTCCGACAATCGCCAAGGTGAATCCTTCGTGGACGACCTTTCCATAGGCGTACGATGCCGCAAGCTGCTCCAGCGGGTCACGCACACTCGCGATGCGGGCGAGGATCTGCTCCGGCGTCGCAACGGGCACATCGTCTTCGGCAAAGTCGATTCCGGCCTCAAGCAGGGCAATCAGGTCCACCAGTTTCTGCTTGATTGGCTGCAACCGGCGCGAGAGTGCCCCTTCCAGCTGTTGCGCCGCAATTTTCGCCTGATAAAGCGTCTGCGAATTGATAAGATCACGCACGGCCTCAGCTTGCGTTAGATCGAGGCGCCCGTTCAGGAAGGCGCGCATCGTGAACTCACCCGGCTCAGCCAGGCGCGCGCCGGCGGCAATTGCCAGTTCAACCGTTTGACGCAGCACCACCGGCGAACCATGAGCGCTGATCTCGACAATGTCGTCGGTCGTATAGGAATGAGGCTTCTGGAAAAAGGTGACGACTACCTCGTCGATGCGCTGAGCCGGTGATGTGCCCGGTTCGACCAGCTCCGCAAGCCGCGCCCGGCCGGGTTCAAAGTAGTCGGGCGCCATACTATCATGGGCACCGGGAAGACGCATCAGACGGGCCGCGATGGCGCGTGCTCCGGGCCCAGCCAACCGCACCACCCCAATGCCGCCTCGGCCGGAAGGCGTGGCAATGGCGACGATGGTGTCGTCAAGGTTCACAATTGAGTAATTGGGGAATTGGGTAATTGAGGAACTGGGAAATCACCAGGCTGACTGCTTGGCCAGACAATTACCCAATCACTCAATTTCTCAATCGCCCAATTATTATCGCCGCCTGATGATCAAGCCACCGCTCGAGGTTTTACGGGATACGCCCGCCGCAGACTTGCCTTTGGGTTGCACCACAACATAGCGCCGACCGGAATCGCCTTCGCTTTCGGTTATCAGGTCAGATTCATCGCGCAATGCCAGGTGGATAATCCGACGTTCCCGCGAAGTCATGGGATTGAAGGGATACGGTTCACCCGTCTTGCGCACTCGTTCAGCGGCGGCACGGGCCAGCAGGCGCAATTCCTCGATGCGCATCGCACGGTGGCCTAGGGCATCAAAGCTGATCTGCTCGTGTTCATCCTGGCGCAGCCGCAGCATTTCCTGGCAGATTTGCTCCAGTGAACGCAGCAGTTCGGCATTGCGCTCCAGCAGCAGAGAAGCATCCGGACCGCTGAATTCCACCAGAACAACCGGCCGCTCCCAATTCCGCTCTTCCGGTAGCGGCGGATCGACACTTATGCGGTAGCGCAGCCGCAGTTGCGCCTGAAACAAAATGCTCTTCAGCAAAGCATAGATCTTCTTGGCGGCAATAATCTTGTCTTCAATCGGCATAGAACGGTAGGTAGTAGCTAGCTGCTAGTAAACAGCACATGGCGCCTCATTCTGACGGCTGACTACTAATTTCTAGCGACTAACTACTTCCCCTTTCGCGCTTCTTTCCGGCGCGCACGCTTCTCCGCGACAGCACGCATCTCCTGGCCCATCGCCGTGCGATTCAGGGCCACCTGAGTCGCGATGGCAATCAACGTACCCAACAGCCAATATTCACCCAGGCCGGCTGCGACCGACCAGGAAAACACGCCGAGCATTGCCGGCATCATCAGGTTCATCATGCGAGCCTGGCCCGGGTCCATGCCGGGCGTGGGCGTCATCCTCTGCATGCCGAAGGTGCTAAGCACAATCAGGATGGGAAGAAGATGTAGCGGATCAGGAGACGACAAATCCTTCACCCACAACCACGACGCATGACGCAATTCGATGGTGGCACTCAGCATGGTGTAGAACGCCCATAGGAACGGCAGTTGCAGGATCATGGGCAGGCAGCCGCCGGCGGGGTTCACGCCGTTTTCCTTGAAGAGCTTGCCGATTTCCTGATTCATCTCGGCCTTCTCGTTCATGGGCACATTTTTGTATCGATTCTTGATTTCTTCGACTTGAGGCTGAATTTTCTGCATCTTCAGCGCGGACTTCATGCTGGTGATGCGCAAGGGCAGCAGGGCCAGATTGATGACGATGGTCAATATGGCGATGGCCCAGCCCCATCCTTCCCTGGGGTTTGACGAGAGCTTGCTTTGCGTCCATTTCAGCCAGAGAAATAACGGCTTGCCAACCATACCGAAGAAGCCGAAATCCACCACGCCGCCCAAATTGGGACCGACGGCCTGACCCGATACCGGCCGGGACCAGATGTTGTCGATCACATTGACGGTCTTGGGACCGATAAACCAGCGACCGCTTGTCGGGCCATTTACATTGCCTATGGCAAAGCCAATCAAATTGACTGGCACCGTCTCTTTCCAATCGGGTTTATCGAGGTTTTTGGGAATAGCGGCTGCCGAGGATAGCGTTACCAAGGTGGCGCTGTTCGGCTGGTCCGGCAGGAATACCGCACCAAAATATTGATCCACCGCACCCGCCCAGTTAAACGGGCCCTGCAAGGTGCTCCCGCCGCTGACTTTTTTTATACGAGTTACCTTGTCGCCGGATTGATAGACAACTTGCGCGGCGGCATAAGAGGCCGGCACAATCTGATCGCCGAACCCTGCAGGCCAGGCGGTATAGGCCTGCACCGGCTTGCCTGAACTCGTAACCTCGGTTTCCACCTTGACCAGGTAAGATTCGTCAAAGTGGAAGCTCTTGTGCACCTCGAGGTCACCGTCTGAATATTCAAACTGCAAGTCGGCTGGGGTCTTTAATTCTCCCGTACTACCGGCCACGTATAGTCCGGCATTAAGCCTGGTGCGGAGCCCTTCGTCGTAGGTCCACAGCGACATCGGAAGCCCGTATTTTTCCGATGCCGGTTGCATCACCGGCTGGCCGTTCTGCTGCGCTTCCACGCGAGCGCTGGAATTGATCAGTTCCAGAGGACGCCCCTGGTCATCATCGAATTTCTTTAGTACCCAGGACTTAACCTGCGCACCTTTATTAGTGAAGGTGATGCGATACAGGTCGTTCTCCACCACGACCTCGGATTCACCGGTGGCCTGCTTGACTCCGGCGGCGGGAGTAGCACTCTCATTTGCGGTCCCAACTGTCGGAGCAGAAACTGTGCCCGCCGGGATACCTTCGGCCGGGACGGTAGCTTGCGGTTGTGGCTCCGCAGCACCCGGCTTCTTAAGATACTTCATCAACAGCGGCTGCAGGAGCAGCAATAGCAGAAACGTCAGGCCGAAGACGAGCAGTAATCGCCGTTCCATTCCGGGCTCTTGATTAGGGTTTTGAAATTCGGCCATAAGTGCAGTCGCAGGTCATTAGTTGTAGGTCGTTACGGGCCGGCATCGGTTCACTGACGAATCATGGCCGACGACTGATGACCGTTCTCGAGGTACGGGATCGTATCCGGCTTTCGCAAACGGATTACATCGCACCAGGCGCCAAAGTGAGAATATCGCCCCCACCAGTACGCCATGGCGCTCCACCGCCTCCATCGCATATTCAGAACACGTTGGCTGGAAACGACATGCAGGAGACAGCGAAGGAGAAATCCATCGCTTGTAGATTCCGAGCACGCCAACAATCATCGATTTCACGAATGTACCTCGTAATTGCGCTTCATACCGGAAGCCACGCGGCTTGCATCCGGGGCGATGTCGCGGACCAGTTGCGCTCGTTGCAGAATCTGCGTGAAGGCCGATTCGACCTCGCCCCGCACCAGCGCAAATTCCGCTTTGAGCACTGATTTCTTCGGATTCATGACTATGTCTACTGGCGCGGCAATCCTCGGCAGATTCATTCGGGCAGCTTCGCGCAGACGGCGTCTGATCCGGTTACGCTGAACCGCGCCTCCCAGCACCCGGCCCACGGTGAATCCCACACGAGGAGCACCTTCAAGCTCGCCGGGCCCGCGGAACCGGTAGAAAACCGTAAGATTCGGCGAAAAGATGCGCCGGCCTTCCCGGTATACACGATCAAACGAGGCATGTTTCAACAGCCGCGCAGACCGCAAAAAACGAAACGGACCGTTTCCAGAGTCCCGATTTTGCCCCGTGCCGGCTCTTTCCACGCCCGGTTCCCCGTTCGCTATGGTGATGTTGGCAATCAGCTTGCTACTCGCGGAATCCGGGCTTAACCGCCACGCGCTTGCGCCCCTTGGCGCGTCGACGCGACAGCACGGCCTGGCCGCTCTTGGTCTTCATGCGAGTACGAAAGCCGTGCGTCTTTGAGCGGTGACGCCGGTTGGGCTGGAATGTGCGCTTAGGCATGGGAAAACAGATTGCTCCTAACTTATTAAAATCGCGGAAGAAACAAACAAAAAGTATAACTGACGGTCACGCTGCGGGGCAATTGCAGCACGGCGAATTCGGCACATTCAGTGGAAATATTCGCAAGATAGAGGCTTCGACCGCCAAAAATCGCCCTGAATGACAGTCCCCAGGCGCCCGTAAATAAGACGGCCGGTCAAGCTAAGCTTGACCGGCCGCTTCCTTAGTGACTCAGGAAAGGACTACGGTTGAGCTGCTGGCGCAGCCGCCTTGGCTTTCTTCTTAGCCGGAGCAGCATGCGGATGATCCGGGACGGCCTTTACTTTCGACTCATCCACGGGAGTCGTCCCTTCTTCGGTGAAGCTGGCGCCAGGTGGAATCACCCAGAGCTCAATCGTCATCGTACCAGCGCTGCCGGTGCGAGGCTCGATGCGACCCGCATCGATACCCAGCTTGGCTTCGCCGCCGGTGAGATACGCCTTGGCATTCACAGCGCGCTCAGCCGCAAGGTTCTTACGCTTTTCCTTGGCTTCGGCGTTACCGACGATGACCACCTTGTTGTCGGGCGATTGCTTCAGGTTGTTGGCAACGTCGTCCAGTCTGCCTTTGCATTCGTTGTCTACGCGCCAAGGCTTGCCGATTTTGTTCATATTGGCAAAATCGCACTCGCCCATCTTGCTGGCGGTCGCAGGCGCCGGAGGCGGAGGCGGCGGGCTGGCAATGGTCACATGCGCTGACGCCCGGGTACTTAGACCACGGCTATCAGTACAAGTGGCGCTAACACTGATGGACCCCGGCGATGCGCCGGTGGTATTCAGGGTAGCGCTGGAGCCAGAGCCCGAAACCGTGCCGCCAGTAGAGTTCCAACCGCTCACCTTGACCGAAACATTGTCCGGGCTGGTGCAGTTGCAGGTCAGGTTAGAGGTTTCGCCGGCATTCACGGTGCTGGGGCTGGCCGAGCAATTCATGGTTGGCGGATTCTTAGGCGGCTCCTTCACGCTGAAGGTGGCGCTGCAATTCGCGGATCCGCCTTTCTTGATCTTTGGATCTGCGATCGTCGCACTAACCGTATAGCTGCCGCCGGTCATGCCATTGGTGTCGATGCTGGCGGTGGTGTCCTTGCCAGTCACTTTGCCGCCGTTGCTGGTCCAGGTGTAAGTCAGCTTGTGCTTGGGATCGAAATTGCTTCCCTTCGCGGTGGCAGTGACCGGTTCGCCTACCATTACCTCGGAAGGCGACACGGTGCAAGCGGCGGTGGGAGGTATTTCTTGTGGAGTCAGGAAATTCCACACCAAGCCGCCGCCCAAACGCGATCCATACATTGGAATGTGCTGACCCACTCCACCAAAGGTGAAGTTATCTCGCGTGTATTGAAAATCTGCCTCGAATACGCGGAGGGTGATTCGCTTCGTCAAGAGCAGATCAAGACCGCCGCCCGCGATGGCGCCCGCTTCTCCGATGTTCTTGGGTCCGGCAGGCGGAGTATTCGAGTTATAGCTGGCCAGGGTGTGAAAGAAGATACTGAACGAATCGGCCTTATTTCGAAACTCGAAATGCGGACCGACTGACCCCGTCCAAATGTCCTGAGTGAATTTTGCCGAATTGTTAAAGCTGTACCCGTATTCGCCTTCGAGCCCGACGTGCTTGGAGAACATCCAGGTCAGGCTGCCGGTAGCGCCGCTGCTCATGGACGGCAGTTCCGTCGCCAGGATCGAGCCGCTCGGTCCATTCGGCTGAAACTCCGGAAACTTAGCGCCGGGATTTAGATATTGATAGCCGGTGTAGACTTCGATTTTCGGTGGTTGATCATTCTGCGCAAATGCAACACCAGCGGGCAACAACAGCGCCAGCATCAGCACCAAGCAGAAGAGTAAGGTGTAGCTACTATTTGTTTTCGCGTAGTAATACAAAACGCCCTCCTCGTAACCTCAAAATTATGGCAAGCAGAAATTGATTTGGTGCGCGCCCTTGGAACCGAGGCTTTGCATCGCGCACAATGCCAACCAAGCCTCACGTAACGCCGATGACACTTAAGGATAATAGAGTTGCCAGCGGCGATGCAAAATTATATCGCCAAACGAACCAACAGAATAACACAGATTCTGCAAGGGCCGAATTGGATGTATCCATATAATTCTGGCTCTGAGCGCCGCCGCCTCGGCACATCCGAAGGCGCCTCCACGATTCCGGGCGGCAAAACACGCGCCAAAAGCCGGCCAGTATCATAGGAACAAGCGACACATTACGGCCCCTAAACACACCCGCCTCTAGCTTGCAACCGCAACGGGTTCCTCGTTCCGGGTACGGACCGGTACCGGCGTAAGCCAGTGATATCGGTCCTCAGCGTGCCCTTCCAAAATGCTGAAAAATTCATTGCGCAGGGTCTTGACTATAGGACCCATAACGCCCTTTCCGACCGTAATCCGATCCACCGATCGTATTGCCGTTATTTCAGCGGCGGTCCCGGTGAAAAATACCTCGTCAGCGATGTATAGCATTTCGCGGGGAATCATTTGCTCGACCACGGGGATGCAATGGTCCTTGGCCAGGCGGATCACCGAATCGCGCGTAATCCCCGGCAAAACGGAATTTCCCAGCGGCGCGGTGTAAAGCGTGCCATTGCGTGCCACAAACAGATTCTCTCCCGAACCTTCGCTGACATAGCCAGTGGCATCCAATGCGATGCCCTCAACATAGCCATTGATAATCGCTTCCATCTTGATGAGCTGCGAATTCATGTAGTTCGCCGCCGATTTGGCCATGGCCGGCAGCGTATTGGGAGCAATCCGGGTCCAGGAGGAAACGCAGACATCCACGCCTTCGTCGGCGCCAGCTAAATACTTACCCCAGGGATAGTTCGCCATCCAGACCTCGGGAGCACAAGGAAAGGGATTCACTCCTGCCTCGCCGTAACCGCGCAGGATGATCGGCCGGATGTAAGAGGGCCAAACACCATTTCGGGAAACCAGTTCCAGCATCGACTGAACCAGTTCATCCCGGGTATACGGCACTTCCATGCGGTAGATCTTCGCCGAATCAAGAAGCCGCTGGATATGCTCGTGAGCGCGAAAAATCGCCGGGCCTTGCGGTAACGAATAGCACCGGATACCCTCAAAAACGGATGTGCCATAGTTGACCACGTGCGCCATGACGTGAATACGCGCGTCATCCCAGTCGACGT
>JBEKOS010000198.1:0-7638 GCA_049521535.1 Terriglobales bacterium
CAAGGATGTAGATTCCGGGAGGCTTGTTATCCCAGATTTCAAGGTACGGAATACCGCCATGCACCCAGCGGGAAGCAACATGGGCAAAGAAAAACGCGTCGTACTTGTCCTTCTCGTATGCTGTGACGGTACGGCCATTGAGCGTGCATGCGAAACAAAATGTCCACAAGGCGATCTGCGCCCGCAAAGACTGCCCAGTGCTAGTGGTATCCTCGGATGCAGCAGCCTTACCGGTGCCAAACGAAGTCATGAATTGCGGGCCAGTTGGAATAGGAAAATTCTACCAGAATACTGGCGGGCGATGGTCTTGTCATTTGCCAGGAAAGTGCCGAAACAACCCTTTTCCGCTAACCGCGTCCCAATACATTCCAGGAGTGATTAACTCTGGAGCCAGCCTATTACGCACATGAGCCGCCGCGAGTTCCATGGTGAAAAAAGTGCAAACGAAGGCAGCGACAGTTGCTGCTTTGCGCGCATTCCTGCCCGCGCATGACAGCGCGGCGGCAAACAGTAGCATGCCGATTGGCATGAAATCTACGAGTCCTCTGGGTCCAAAGCTCCAACCCAATCCCGGCATGTGCCAAAACCCATAAACAAACAGGTAGACGGAGAGAAGCACCAAAAAACCGAATGCCCAACGGAATGTTGGGCGGACCAGGAGCCCCAGGAGAACGGCGAGCGCAACTACCGGATATGTGGGAATGAGTCCCCGATCGTAAGATAATGCCACTTCTGCCGGCTGTGACCACGCGACCTGGAAGCGTTCGCCTCCATAACTCGAAAAAGAGAAGTGGCCTGCTGCGTACCAGTTATAGCCGAGTTGCAGCGCTGCTCCTGCCGCAATTCCGCAAAGAGCCGGCAACAAGTCCTTTGCGGTGCGACGCCAGGAGGATCGTCTGGTACACGCCATTGCGTATGCCCCTAATAAAAGCGCGAGAGCCAGGACGTTGACATTTCGAGTCAGCACCACAAGAAACGAGGCTACTCCTGTGACCAGCCCCACCCGCCAGTCTGCCTCAGTTTGCTTGTGATCAGCCGACGCTGCTTTCCCGCAATCTTGGTGTTGCTTAGCGGTTCGACTGCCGGGAGCAGGCACTAACAGTCTCGCCAAAGCCCAAATCAACAACGCGAACGCAAAAGCGGCATAGATATGACTGTAGCTTGCCCAATAAGTTGCATATAGGAACAGGCCGGTGCCGAAGCTAAAAGTCAGAACCGATGTGACGATGGCTTGCCTTCGCAATCCCAGGCGCTCGCAAGTAGAGGTAATGAGCATACAGATGGCGATAAGCAGCAGCGAACTTACGGCCAACACCGCCCAATGTTCGGTTGGGGTTATCGTTTGCGCGGAACGAAGATGGCGTAACACTATGGCTACCATTGGAAGTTGGATGAACGCAACGCCCGGTGGATATTTGATCTGGCAGACTCCTCGCCCTAGATCCTCGCGCGCGAACACGTAGTCAGGGACGAGCTGCCGCCAACTGCAGAACCGAAAATCTAGCGTAAGCAGTCCCCGCGTCCACAGGTGATACCCTGAGCCATCACCACGGATGATGGGAGGCAAGGTGGGCCGTTGCGATGCATACAGAAAATATGCCAGGCAGGAGGCCGTGACAAGTAGCGATGGCAACCACCTTGAGGCTGCCACGATTCGCCAGTATCCAGCCGGCGCATTCCGGTTGAAAAGATCCTCCCCTGGTAACAAGCGGTTTGCGGCGGGCGAGAGGTCCATGGTCGCCCGCTCTTGAAAGGTACCCATTGCGGAGCATTATAGCATCCACTTTCCTGCAGGTAGCTTCAACATGTTTTTCCTCGAGGAAGGATCCTTATTGGCGATTTGAGCTATCGAGTTTGGCTTGTGCGGTGAACCGGCTTCAGGCATACTAACGGTTCGTTCTCCCCAATCATGAAGAGCAGCAGCGATGCCAAAAAAATCTCCCGTCCCAACACGGCGAATGCGCCTTCACGGAGGCGGCAACTTGCGCTGCTGGCCTTTCTATCCGGCATCGCCGTCTGCTTATACAGATTGTTGTTTGTTTATCCGCTGGTGCCGTATGAAATGGGAGTTGACTCGCCGCTGCTTCTCGCTGCTTCCCTGCGGATGTGGTGGGGGCAGTCGTTGTATCTAGATTTCGTTCACCATATCGCTCCGGGAAGTTGTGATCTCTACTATGCATTATTTCGACTGTTCGGCCCCAAAGCGTGGATTCCCTCGGCTGCGCTCTGGTGCCTGGGCGTGGGATTTGCAGCGGTCGGCATATGGGCGGCAGGTTATTTCGTGCGCGGTTGGATGAAATATGTTCCCGCTCTGCTGTTTATCGCAATTCCTTTCCGAACCCGGCTCGATGCCACTCATCACTGGTTCTCCTCGTTGTTTGTCCTAGGCGCGGCTACAGTCCTGCTTAAGGAACGGAAGCAGCTCCGGCTCGTTGCCGCCGGTGTCCTCTGTGCAGTCGCTTCCTGGTTTACCCAAAGCCGTGGTGAAATTACGATCGGGTCCCTCGTGCTGTTTCTGCTCTGGGAATATGCGAATGGCCACCATGATAGACGAAAGTTTTTGAAAGCAGTGGCTTTGCTGCTGGCTTCATTCTGTGCGGCTTTCGGCCTGCTGATGGGCCATCACTTTTGGACAGCGGGCGTGAGCAATGTCATCAACCAGACGTACGTCTTTGTAGCGCGGTATGCGCGTTTTTATCGCCCTCACGACAACTTTGATAAATATTGGTACTGGGATGACTTGATGAATTACACGGGATTCAGGTCCAAACGCCTGCTGGTAATTGGGCTGCGCGTGTTCATGTACCTGCTGATCCCGGCAATCTACTTGCTGGCTGGGGTTAGGCTCATTTTTGTAGAGCGAAAATGGCGGAATTCCGGCTCCGCACCTATTGTACTATTTACGCTGGTAGGGTCGTTTTCGTTTCTTCTGATTGCTCGCTCCCCGGGACTCTACCGCTTGTCGTACGATTCAATGTTCGCTTTCATACTGCTGAGCTGGTACTTGGCCGCCAATAAGCCCGGCAGATTGGCGATTCGGGGCTTTGCCGTGGGCATGGCGGTCTTGCTGGCATACTTCTGTCATTCCTCGAAGGTTACAATCCTGAATCTGCCTGCTGGGCAAATTGCATACCGTGCCGACCCGGAGTATCTAGACATCGAGCGATGGCTTTCCTCGAACACACGGCCGGGTGACTATGTTTACCAGCCGTTCTGGGGGAGCTTCTACTTCTCTTATCAGTTGCAAAATCCTACTCCGATTCCTTCGGTCTCGAATACCCGTGCCGTGCCGCCGGAGGATTTGTCCCAGGTGGTCCGCTGCTTAGGGAAAAATCCAGTTCACTACATCATATGGGATGAGCAACTAAACTCTAGTTATGATGACTTAGGTGCGGACTATCTTCTTCCGCTGCGAGCGTTTATGCGGGACTACAGGCTGGTACATACATTCGGCGATGGCCGGCAACTCTGGAGGAATGATTCAGTGGCTTCTTCGCCACGTGAATAAGCTGTTTACCGCATAGTTCCAGACTGAACTTACCGCCACGCCGATAAACCCAGCAATGAACCAAGGGAACTGCCGGCCAAAAGCGAACTGGGCAACTGTCACATTGGTGAACGCACCAAAAGAGCATGCCAGGTAGAACAATAAAAGACCGCGCAACAGGCCCCATTTCTTAAGACGTTTATCACGAAAGGTCAGCATGTTGTTCAGGAAGAAGTTGGTGGTCATCGCGACCGCCGTTGCCAGAGTTTGCGCGAGTATGAACCGCACCCGGAGATGCGCGTATAACAGCGCCAGAACGGAGAGGTGAACTCCTACGCCGGTGCCTCCCACAAGCATAAACATGACAAAGCGCGCGGGCAGCACTCCCCGAGTGAACTTGTCGATCAAGAGGTTGAAGTACTCGAGCGTCACGTTGAGGTCGAGCTTGCTTTCGCCAAACTGCCTTTCTCTGAAAACATACGGAACCTCGACTACCCGCAATGGGCAAGGGTTTGACGCAACAATATCCACCAGGATCTTGAAACCAACTCCCGATAGGGAATGCGCTACCTGAAGGAAACATTTGCGCCTAATCAGGAAAAAGCCGCTCATCGGATCGGAAAGCTGAGTCTTACACACTAAACTGCTCAAGCGGGCCGCTAGGTCGCTCATGACAACGCGATGGCGCGCGAAACTGCCCTTACTGCCGCCGTCGGCATTTCGGGTAGCGACGACCAGGTCAACATCTCCCGCCTCAATTCGAGCGAACATCTTGGGCAGCAGCGTTTCATCATGCTGAAGGTCGGCATCCATCACTGCGATATAGCCCGCGCTGGTTGCGAGCATGCCCTCAATACAGGCCGACGAAAGGCCTTTCCTGCCAATACGCTGCAGAACCCGGACGCGGCGGTCCAACTCCCCGAGTGAGCGAACCTCTGCCGGTGTGCAATCCGGTGAATCATCGTCGACGAAGATGACCTCCCAATTCAGGTGCGAGAGACACCTGGACAGGCGTTCTACCAGGGGACGTATGTTTGGACGCTCATTATAGGTAGGGACTACCACGGCGAGATCGATGACTCGGCAGGGAACGGAAATCCGGTCGCACGCGCGTTCGGTTGCTGGCGCACGGTTGGGGCTATCTGACGGCAAAAATGCGATTGCCGATGGATTGTCGATTGATCCGGCATCGCAGGCGTCGTCTGAGCTTGACTTTTCGGAATGCATTCAACTAGCGACCAACCACATACCAAACTGCGACGATGATTAGAATTCCGATGGCGTCGATCATCAGATGAGCCAAAAACCGCCTGTTCCTCCGGCCTATCCGGCGGTGGTGCTTGTGTCTGCTTCGGCGGCGACCATGATGTTCATCCGCACTGGCTCCGGAGGAAGCGCCGTCGTCCTCTCGAGGAACCGTCGAGGATGCCGCTGGGTAAGTCGGCGCACCAAGATTCACGACGGATGGCCCTGCTGCGGTTGAGCTGGTTTCTTGTGCCGAATTCGCCATAATGCGACTCCCAGTTCACTCTGTCTGCAAACAACGCGAGGTTCAGTACGCATGTATTAGCGCTGCCAAACTCGCCGCCTGCAAAAGCTGTTGGAATCCGCCATGAGCAAGTGCTTTCGACAGGCTGCCCGGGACAAACAAAATGTCATCGGCGTGCATGGTTATATCTTCTGCTTTGGCCGCCATCATGGGCTTTATGGGTACCTTGATCACTTCGAGCTTGACCGAGCGCGACGTTCGGCGCAAAATTGTGGCTTTGTTAGGTGCGGCCGTAGGAGCCAAGCCGCCGGCCACTGAAAGCGCCTCCATAACAGTAATACTGTCATTTTCGACGACAATCTGGGCTGCTCGAGCAACATCCCCAATCACATACACCACCTCAGCCCGATTGACTACCACAGTATCTCCCGGTTGCAAGTCCACCCGGGAATCCTTTGCCAGGGGATCTTCAAAGTCAAAATGTACCTTGAGGGGATGGTCCGGGTCCGCGCGATGAACCACCTGAACCCAGTGACCGGCGCGCGAACTCGGACCTCCAGCCTCTGCAATCACCTCCGCCAACGAATCCGCGACCGGGAACGATCCCGGTCGATTCACTTCGCCCATCACCGCAACCGTTTGGCTGGGGAGGTCTCTGGGAGTTACTGTTACAAAGGGCTCGTTCACGAATCCGCCATCATGCAGCTTTTTCTCAATCGCCTTCCGGGCTTCCTCAATCGTCAAATTCGAGACGGGTACGACCCCGATTAGCGGTAGGTCAAGATTCCCGGCGTTATTGACCCGGGCCGCTTGCGTGAGCTCGGGAAGCCCAAAAACCTGAATATCAAGCGCGTCGCCCGGACCTAAATGTGCGTTCGCTGTATACCTTACTTCGGATGAGACCGGGACTTGGGCAGGGACCAGTACTTGAACATTGCTGGGCTGCTGAGCGGCATCGACCTGCGCGGTCCCACTTGCTGGGTATTGGCCGAATGCAAATGGCGCGGCCATGCACACAACCTGCGTGATAATGCATCGGCGTGCCCGCCGATAGTGGCTCACGAAGCAGAACTTCATTGCTGGTAGTTCCTTAGGTCGCGCTGGTAAATATATCATTAGTTTACCATGCAGAACGTCAGAATTGATACTACAAGTAGCGGGCACTTTGCGCCCAGATCCCGACTCTTGGATCGCTCCTTTGAGGTCAAAAAAGAGTGGGCTTGAACTGCCGGCCACTTCGATTAGTTTGCCTGCTACGTTCTTGCCCTTTCCGTATACGAATAAAATCCTGCCGTCCCAGCCCTTCGCCTGAAATCCTCGTTCTGCTGAGAAGGCTTCGGACCGTGGATACTTGGGAACGCATTGCCCACCAGCCGCGACGGGAATTGCCAAAGCAGCCAACAATACGACGAGAGGAAACTTTCCCGCACGAAGCTCGCCACAATGTCTCGAGCGAAGTCGGTCCAAGTTCGCACGAATACAAGAAGCTACTTCGATGACTCCTACACTGACCTGCAATGACTACATGTCTCGAACTTAGGGTGCGCCGATACGCACTCTTACTCTTTACCCAGGATCTCAAACCAGCGCACGATCGACTCGATCCCACGGTGGAAATTTGGGATATGGAATTTCTCGTTAGGGGCGTGCAAGTTATCATCCGGCAAGCCAAAACCCATCATCACACTTGGGACCTTGAGCGATTTTTCGAAGGCTGCCACAATCGGAATCGAGCCGCCCGAGCGGATGTAAACTGTATCCTTCTTAAACACCTCGTGCATGGCTTCCGCAGAAGCACGGACGAATCTGTTGTCAGTGCCCACAACAATCGGGTCGGCCCCCGACAGATTTTTGATGTTAATCTGGATGCCCTTTGGGACGAGTGTCTTTACAAACTTGGTATAAAGCTTCCAGATTTCATCCGGTCGCTGATCGGGAACCAGCCGCATGGAGATTTTTGCCGACGCCTTCGCCGGGATGACCGTTTTTGCGCCTGCGCCGACGAAGCCGCCCGGCATACCGTGGACCTCGAGGGTCGGACGCGCCCAGGTTCGATAAAGCACTGGATACTTCATTTCCCCAGTGAGTTCTTTCGCGCCAATCTCGGTCTTGAGGTACTTTTTCTCATTGAATGGCAGGCGCTTCCACGCATTCAATTCATCTTTGCTAGGTTGTTTCACCCGTTCGTAAAAGTGCGGAATGAGAATTCGGCCTTTGTCGTCTTTCAGCTTGCTGATTATGCGGCTGAGAGCTTCCAGAGGATTCGGGGCGGCACCGCCATAAACTCCGGAGTGCAAATCAGTCATAGCGCCGACCGCTTCCACTTCCGTGTAACACATGCCCCGCAGGCCCACACAGAGGCTCGGCAATCCAGGGGCGAACATCTCCGTATCAGAAATCAACGCCACATCGGATTTCAGCCGGTCGGGATGCTCTCTCACGAATTTCTCGATCGCCTCGCCACTGACCTCTTCCTCGCCCTCGATAATAAAGCGAAGATTCACTGGCAACTTGCCGCCGTTGGTTTTCATGAGTGACTCGACCGCTTTGAGGTGGATGTAAAGCTGGCCTTTGTCGTCGACTGCGCCGCGGCAGTAGATGTTGTCGTTGCGCTCCGTAGGCTCGAACGGCGGCGACTTCCATTCATCGATAGGGTCTGCGG
>JBEKOS010000199.1:0-7632 GCA_049521535.1 Terriglobales bacterium
ACCATTCGGTTTCGAGGTTGAGGCAGTTGGGAGGATTGAGCGAGGCCTCCTGCTGCGCCCAGAAGACGGTCACGGTCGAGCCGATCAGTTGAGGATGAAAATACACGTCGCCGCCGCCGCTGGCGCCGGGATATTCGTAGACATAAGGCGCGTAGCGGCTGTAGCCGTTATCGGCGCTGTTGGCGGGATCAGGCGGGTAGTTGTCCCAGTTCCACAGCGGACGCTCGGTATTGTTGCCGCTGTAGGTTTCCGAGCCGTCGCCGCCGAAATCGTTGAAGGTGATGTCGATGGATCCGATGTTTGTCCAGGTGACGGAGCCATCGGTGGTGGCGCCGCCGACAGTGCCATTCCAGCTCGGGGCGCTCGATCCGCTGGTGCCGGCGGTGGTGCATTGCTGCTGGTTGGCGCCATCGCTCACGATGTTGCCCACGCTGTAAGCGCAACTTCGCCGCGCCGCCACCACGCCGCAGGGCGGCAGGTTATTTAACTCGGCGGCCAGCACGGTGAACTGCCATCCGGAGGGCACCCACGAGCTGATGTTGATTTTGCCAGCGCCGTCCGGGCCACCCGTGCCAACGGTGAAGACCGCACTTTCGAGGATGGCGTTATAGATCGTCTTGTTTTCCCAGGTGGTGAGCACGGCGATCAGCGGCGAATGGCACAGCAGGAAATCGCACGGCACCCAGTATTGATAGGTGGATCCGCCGCCCGCCTTGACTTTGGCCTTGATGCCGCCGCTCGACCAGGTCATGGCGCCCAGCCAAATCAATTTCGGCGAGCATTTGTGACGGCCGTAGAGCAGCGGCACCGCCCCGCCATAGACGGACGAGTTGATGGTGACGCCGGCGGCGCGGCCGTTGAGTCTCGTGTTGGGCTTGCCAGGTTGCATAAGAGCTGTCAGCTTTCAGCTATCAGCTATCAGCCAGAAACCCCCGAGCCTGCCATTCCGGCTGAGGGCTGATGGCTGAGAGCTGACCGCTGAAACGGATCGAAAAATTTAAGCTGCTTGCCCATAAGCACCGGGTTGGTGCGCACGTCGCTCAAGCGCACGCCGGGCGGATGGCAGTGGATCACCTGGGGCCACGCCACCACGATGGCGCCGTGCGAGTGCACCCAGCGATGCTTCACGACGATGATGTCGCCGGGCTCGGGAAGAGCTTTCGCCACAGAGGGCGCAAAAGCAGGTCCTTCGCTGCGCTCAGGATGACAAACATATTCGGCTGCATATTTCGAGAGATAGTTAAGGTACAGTTCTTCGCGGCCGTTGAGGTACCATTGCGCGGCGACGAAGGGAATGTCGTGGGCGGTGAATACGCCGGCGCGATCGTAGACCTCGCAGATGAAGGTCTGGCAATCCGCGCCGACGCCATTGATTCTGGCCCCATGATGGAAGGGGGTTCCCAGCCACGCCATGGCAGCGCAGACTACCTTCGCCCGATCTTCGGTCGTCCCTACGGGACTCATCTTTCAGCCCTCAGCTTTCAGCTCTCAGCTTTCAGCCAGCGGCCAGCAGCCGTTTCTGGCTGACGGCTGATCGCTGATGGCTGATAGCTCTTCATGCTCCACTGCTCGCTTGCGGCACATAGGGAAATCCCAGATACGGCGCGCCATCGGGGGCTTGCGAGCGGTATGAGATATACACGCTCTTGCCGGCGTCGCCGCCGGCGCCGGGATGCGCGCTGCCGCCTGTCCAAAACCAATAAATGCCCGCATCGACGGCGTAGATGCCGCCAGCGCTGGCCGCTTCCAGCGTGGCCAGGTCCACCTGAGTCAGCGGCGTTCCGCTGCTGGCGTAGGTGACGCCGAGATCGGAGACGAAGCTGCCGGGCACGGCGATCGCATCATAGCCGGGGCCGCTGGTGTCCACCGGGACGGTCTCGTAGACCTTCTGCGATGGGTTGTCCGAGCGCGTGTACGGCACCAGGGCGATGAAGATGCAGCCGGCCTCAGGCGCCCAGGGCAGCGGTTCGAGCAGGTGAAAAGTGCCATTGCCGTCGTCCCAGCGAACGCCGCGCGCGATCTGTGCCAGCGTGCATTGCCCGCTGCCGTAGTCGCAGAACATGATGTAGCCGCTCTGGAACGTGTCCGGCGGGAACGGGCCGCCGTTGGCACAGACGCCAATCACCTCGGTGGTGGTGGATCCGGATTGCACCGTGTAGATGGCGGGCACCGGAAACGCGCCCCAGTTGGTCCAGGTGACGGTGCCGTCGATAGTAGTGCCGCCGAAATTCGTGGCCCAAGCCGGCGCCGTGGATCCGCTGGTGCCGCCGCTGCCAATCTGCACGTTGCGATTACTGTCGAGAATCACGGCACTGGCGGCATACACCGTGCTGGCGTACCAAGGATTGGGCTTGACGCCGAGGATCTGGATGGGCGGTCCACCGGGCGAATACTTGGCCTGGGTGTTGGTGGGCTCGATCACATTCACCGGGAGCTGCTGATCAAAGACTTCGGTGAGCGCGTTGATCTTGAGCTTGACGCCGGTGCGCGTCATCTCGACTTCGGCGATGCGGCCGGCGAACATACACATGGCGCCCAGCGTGTTGCAGTCGCCGAAGGTGGGCATCACGGCGCGGTAGATGGCGACGCGGCCGTTGTCCCACAGGCCAAGCTGGAACGCCTGAAGCTGGGTGATGGTCTGGCCGTTGAAGGTGCCGAAAACATCGGTCGACGCGAGATACCATTCGAGGTCGAGGGATTGCACGTCGAGCCCGATCTTCGAGTCGATGTTGCCGCGCTTGAGCTTACCGATCGAGAAGATGCCATTGGGCGCCTGGCTGTCGACGTACGGGAGGCCATCCCAACGGAGTGGGGCGTCGGCGGTGGTGAGCTTGACATATTGCGACCAGAGTTCGCCCTGGACAAAAGTCTTGAGCACGAAGAGATCGGCGACGAGGAGCTGGCGATTGCCTCCGAGGTAGGACACCACGGAGGACGTGCTGTCGGCGCCGGATCCGTTTGTGCAAGTTCTCATAATTAGCTATCAGCTTTCAGCTATCAGCTCTCAGCCAGCAGGGCCGTTTCGGCTGACTGCTGAGAGCAGACGGCTGATTGCTATTCCCGCGCTGTCGTCAGCTTCATGCTCTGCGCCTCGTACAGTAAGTAGCTGAACGCCTCAAAGTCCTGCGCGTCCTCGGCGAAGCGGACGCGGTAACTCCACGACAAGTTTCCGGTGATGGTTCCCGGCGTGACGGCCGATCCCAGCCTGGCCACGCAGCCGCGGTACGCGATCCCATTGGCATTCAGCGTTCCGCTGGCGGTCTGCGGGGCGCTATACACTTCGTAGTCACTCGTACCCGCGCCCTCGGTAATTGCCGTGCCGTTGTTGAACAGTGCCTGGGTGTTCAGCTCATAAATCTGCTCTCCCAGCGGCGTGAGCAGCGGCACGCAGTTGTTGGCATCGGCCGCAAGCACCACGCCATTGGCCAGGCCGTCGAGCGCGTTCTGCGTGAGGTCTGGCAGGTAGAGCAGGAACGAATCGTAGGCGCCCTGCCGCGCCTCGAAAAACGTAAGCAGCGTCGCGAATTCGTCCGAGGCGTCCCGATCGCGCAGGAATTCGAACCCGATGTCGAAGTCCCAAAGCGGATCCTGCAGTTCGGGGATGCGCACCATGTTGCCGTTCACCGCGCGCTGCTTCAGCGTGGCGAAGTTTGGCGTGCGCTTCACAGACCACTGCAGGCCCGCCAGTTGATTTGCAGGAAAAACCGCATTGCTCATGGGAGGGAAGTACTCAGATAGGAAGTACTCAGTACTCAGTTGGGGAAGCAGTATTCAGTTGGGAGAAGCACTGAGTACCCAGTTGGAGAAGAAGCACGCAGTTGTCAGTACCCAGTTGGAGAAGAAGCACGCAGTTGTCAGTACCCAGTTGGAGAAGAAGCACGCAGATGTCAGTACTCAGTTGGAGAAGAAGCACTCAGTTGTCAGTACTCAGTTAGAAGCAGCACTCCTTTCTGTCTTAACTGAGTACCGGGTACTAATAACTGAGTACTTCTGCTTTTAATTCTTCTGTCTCCACACAAACCCCTGCTCGGGGGTGATGGTGGCCATCTGCATGGCGCCGCCGATGCCGGCGCAGCGCTCGGGATCGAGCCGCGCGATTTCGGGATCACAGCAGGCTGCGATATAGCCGGCGCCCAAAGACAACGGCCTCGAGTTTCCCCTTGGCCGGCCGCCGGTCCGCAACACCGTCGCCAGCGTGGATCCCAGCAGTTGGTCCTCATCCGGCAGCCGGGCGATGTTTCCGGTTGGCCCAGCCTCGTGCGCGGGGTCGCGCCGCGCCGGCGGTGGGCTGAATGCCGTCACACGATACTTCTCCACCCGCGGATCATGGTTTGCGAAAAGACCGGCGACGATCTCAGACCCATACATCATGGGTGAACTCAGCGGATTCTTCACATCAATCGCGTCAAGAGCGTAGCGCAGCGCATCGTCGCCCTGGTCAAAGAAGCGGGCATTGATCCATGCCGGCAGGCACGCACATCGCTTTCCTCCTGCTGCTTCCTGGTGGCCCGGCCGCCTGCCCCGCGCCGAAGGCCGGGGCCCCCGGCTGGGATCTTCGTCGCACCAGTAGCCCACCAGAAAAATCCTGGCGATGGTGCGCGTACGGTCAGTCGGATCAACCTCTCCGTGCAGGGAAAACGGCCTTACCGCCTGCGCCTCGCCATATCGGTCCAGGACGTACTCGCAAACCGCTTCCGCGAAAGTGCGGGCAGGCTGTTGACTCTCGTCCCGCTCTGCGCGATCTTCGCTGGGGATTGACTCTGTGCGGCTGACGGCTGACGGCTGACTGCTGATCGCTTCTGCGTCGCTGACGGCTGACTGCTGACGGCTAACCGCTTCCTTTATTACGGTCGAGAAATCGAACAGCACCTGGGTGGTGCCAGCGACTCCCAGCACCAGATTACCGGCCAGGATGTAAGCCAGATGGCTGTTTCCCTCGACGGGAAAAATCTTCTGCGCCTTCTCGCTGACAATGAAGCCATCGTCGCGGCGAGCCCGCCCATCGGCCAGCAAGGCGAACCCGTCGGTCGTGTAACTCACGGCGATGGCGGTCATGTTTCGAGCATAAAGCAGCAAGCAATCAGCAACAAGCAATCCGGCCACGACACGGATACAACGGATCGAACAATTCATCCATCGCTCTGTTCTAATCCGTATTAATCCGCGCAAATCCGTGGCTAAATCTTCCCCCACCCTTCATCCCTCAACAACCGTTTAAAGCTTCGCATCATCATATCGTGCGCCAGCTTCGCCGTTTTCTCCGGGTCGGATGATCCATGCACGTTCAACGTGGGCGCGAACGTGTTGCCGCCGCGCCGTTCGCCGCTCTCGCTCAGGTCCAGCAACATCTGGCGAAGGGGACTGTCAATGACGACTTCATCCTTGTGCAACATGGCGACGCCGGTGCGCGGTACCACGCCGCCCTGATCAAACGCGGCCATGCCCGCAAACGCCATGCCCTCCGCGTAGGCTGCCGCGGCCATGGCCGGCGCCATCGGCGGAAAGATCGCTGAATAGAACGCGAACGTCCCCGAGGCCGCCACCGCCGCATCGCTCGTGGCCTGCGCGACATTGGCCGCGCTGGCGGTCGCCACCTTCGCCGCGACGGCTGCCGACTCCGCCGCCGTATCCTGCGCATGGAAAGCCTTGCTCGCCGCCGCCATGATCACGTGCTGCAGTATCCATTTCTCGGCCATCTTCTCGATCTGGCCGATCACGTCCATCACCAGACCGGTCCACAGCTTTTGCACTGCCCGGCCAAACCGCTCGTGTCCCGCGAGCCATCCGTTAAGCGCCGAGTTGAACGTGCGGCTCACGCTCTCCCAGGCTGCGGTGATTGCTTTTGCGTCCTGCCGCGCGCCCTCTTCCGCCAGCTTCACCGAAGCAAGCTGGTACTTTTCTTCGACCTTCTGGATGGCCTCCTTGGCGCGCTCCAACTCCACCGGATTGAGCGTGGGATCGAGCCGCAGCAGTTGCAGCTTCCGCTCCAGCGCGGATTTCTCCGCGCCATACTCCTCGTCGAGGGCCTTCTTCTGGTCCGCCAGGCGCTGCTGCGCGGTGATCTGCCCCGTGGAGACCAGCAACTTTTCCTGCGCCGCGCGCAGCTCGTATTGCGCCCGCGCCCGCTCCGCCGCCGCGTCCATCTCGGCGGCGCGCGCGGCAAAAGCCTCGTGCCCGGCCTGTTCGGTTTCACGCGCACCCGCTGCTGCGGCCTCAAAGGCGGCATTCATTTCGGCCGCCGCCGCTTGCACGCACTCCACCGCTTGCGCCATGCCGCTCTGCAACCCGCTCAGGTCGGCAGTTACCCGGATCCTGACTGATGCCATCGGTGTCCTGACTCTTAAATCTGAATTCTTAATTCTTCAATGTTGTCTTGGTTGCTTCCGCCCACTCGATCAGCTCGCGCAACTCGCGCGGAAGCGGCTGCGCGGGACCGAGGATGGACTGCAACTCACCGATCTGCTCATCCGGCGGTGGCACAGCCGCCCCCGGCTGTGCACGTTGCCAGCCGACAAATCCATTCAGCAGCACATGCTCGGGAGGCCACTGTTGCCAGTGCTCGAACAACTCCCAGACGTCAGACAGCGCGATCGCATCCACCGTGCCCGGCGCCAGCTTGAGTCCCGTGGCGACCATGCCGCGCAGATAGCGCCAATCCACCGGTTCACGTTTTTCGGTTCCCGTTAACCGGCTGCTCTTTGTAGCGCCGGCGCCCCGCCGGCTGTCGTGCGGGCGGCCTCGCCCGCGCTTGCTTCCCCCGGCGCCGTCTCCCGCAGTCCGTTGATCTCCAAACAGGCCATTACCAGCGCCTGGGCCACAGGAAACTCTAGGTCCTTCACGGTATCCACGGTGTGCACGGCACTGCCGGGGGCGGCTGTGCCACCAGTAGCTGTGCCACCAGTGGCCATGCCACGGTTCAGGCACACGGCGACCATCTGGCAGTTGGCTTCGAACGGGTCCGCGCCCGGCGTGAAAATCTCGCGGCCCTCGCCAAAGGTCATGGGCGCGAGCGTGAAGGTGCGGCCGTTGATTGTCAGGGTCTTCGTCACTTGTTCTTCTCCTTAGCTGTCAGCCTTCAGCATTCAGCAGTCAGCCAGAAAGCACAGTCGATGTTCCGGCTGAGGGCTGACGGCTGACTGCTGATCGCTAATAAAGATCCGCGTATATTTTCCCCAGCGTATTGCTCGCATCGACCATGGCGTCGAAGTCCACGTCGAGCACCCACCAGTCGTCCTGCTTGGTCGGAATGCCAAGCTGCCCCATGATGCACGAATTAAGCTGCAGGCCGAAGAACTTGCCGCGCATGTTGTTGTAAAGCAGCGCCTGGAAATAAGGCGCGTAGCCCATGAGCTGATTGCTGAGCGTGATGGTCGCGCCGCGCCCGCCGGCCGTATACGTATAGCTGATCAGCGCCACGGCGCTGGCATCCGCCGGGGCAAACAGATACACTCCCTCCGCGATCACGGGATAATACTCGCCCTGCGCCGGCATATCCGCGCCGGTGATGCACGTCAACTGTTGTCCGGTCGCGCCATATTGCACGCCGTAATCGGTGGCTGCCGTCGCCGCATTATTGACGATCACCACGCACCCGGGCGCCTTGCCGCTCACCGCCGGGCCAACGTTGAGGAA
>JBEKOS010000200.1:0-7620 GCA_049521535.1 Terriglobales bacterium
CGAAAGGAAATTGCCCATCGGGATTCAGTTCGTAGGGCCAGTGATGGGCGATGCGCAAGTCCTGCGGGCGGCGGAACTCTTCCAGGCGAATAGCGAGTTCCATAAACAGAGGCCGCCGGTGCAAAGCTAACTTAGGACGTTCCTCGTCATTTGTTTCACGTTTCACGAAGGAAAGAATGTCCGCCCGCCCGGGGATTTTCCGGAGCGGGGAACACGTCTTCCCCTCCATCGAGATGCGACCTTTTGCGCTCGAGCGCTATGCTCTCAAGAAGCCAGCAATAACGGAACCCGTCGATACGGATCCTAGACAAGTTTTAATACGCTTACCTGCAGTTTGCGCCTAGTTCCGGGTCGCGATAGTCTTTAAAGACCAACGACAGGAGGCTCCGCTTGATTTCGTTCACCGTTAATGGCAGGCAAGTGAGCGTGGACGATCCCCCTTCAACGCCACTGCTCTGGGTGCTTCGGGATTCGCTGCAATTGACCGGCACTAAGTATGGTTGCGGCATGGCGCTGTGCGGAGCGTGCACCGTGCACCTCGACGGGCAGGCCGTGCGGTCGTGCGAAACGCCCGTTTCCAGCGTGGCTGGTAAGAAGGTGACGACCATCGAGGGCATCTCGGCTGGTCTCTCCGATCTTCATCCTTTGCAGCAGGCCTGGATTGAAATTGAGGTTCCGCAATGCGGGTATTGCCAGTCGGGACAGATCATGAGCGCCGCCATATTGCTCGCGGAACATCCCAGGCCAAGCGACGCTGACATCGACGAAGCCATGACGGGCAACATCTGCCGCTGCGGCACATATTCGCGTATCCGGCGGGCGATTCATCGCGCCGCGGAGATCAAGGGTCAGACAGAGAACAGGGGAGGGAAGAAATGAGCGCCGCAAGGGAGATCAAGAGACGAGACTTCCTCAAGGTGGGTGCGGCACTGGGCGGCGGCCTGGTCATCAGCACCTTTATCCCCGAGTGGGCCCAGGCGACCGGCGCTCCACTGCCTGCATCTGCGGCGTTTGCGCCCAATGCTTTTGTGCGCATTGGCACGGACGAAATCGTGACCGTAATCGCCAACCATTCAGAGATGGGGCAGGGCGTCTACACGTCCTTGCCAATGCTGCTGGCTGAGGAACTGGAGCCGGAATGGAGCAAGGTTCGCGTCGAATCAGCACCGGTAGCGGCAGTGTACAACCACACGGTATTTCAGGCGCAGATTACCGGCGGCAGCACGACGACGACTTCCGAGTATGACCGGTTCCGCAAAATGGGAGCGATGGCGCGAGTGATGCTGATCGCCGCTGCCGCGCAGTCGTGGAACGTGGATGCCTCAGGTTGCCGCGCCGAGAATGGGTATGTGATTCACGCCGCCAGCGGCCGCCGGGCATCGTTCGGGAGCCTCGCGAACGCGGCGGCGAAGCTCCCGCCGCCGGCGGACAAAGATATTCCACTGAAAGACCCGAAGAATTTCAAGCTGATCGGCAAATTCACCCATCGCCTGGACACACCCTCGAAGACGAATGGAACCGCCCAGTTCGGCCTTGATGTTTACCTTCCCGGCATGCTGACGGCGGTGGTTGCGCGGCCTCCGGTGTTCGGCGGCAAAGTGGTGAGCTGCAACGCCGAAAATGCAAAGGCGGTGCCAGGCGTCGTAAGCGTGGCGCAAGTACCCGTGGGCATAGCGGTGATTGCGAAAGGTTTCTGGCCCGCCAAGTTGGGCCGTGAAGCACTCGAAATTACGTGGGACGACGGACCCGGCGCCAAAGTTTCCACCGCGACCATGCGGGCGCAGTTTGCCGCCATGGCGCAAAAACCGGGGAACGTGGCGCACCGGACAGGCGATCCCGAGGCTGCGCTCGCCTCTGCAGCCAAAACCATAACCGCGGAATATGAGGTTCCCTACCAGGCGCACGCGATGATGGAGCCGCTCAACACGGTCGTCGATTTGCACGACGACCACTGCGAGATCTGGACGGGGACTCAATTTCAAACCGGAGATCGCGCCGCGGCTGCCCGCACTGCCGGCCTTAAGCCCGAACAGGTGCAGATTCACACCACCTTCCTGGGCGGCGGGTTCGGGCGCCGCGCCAATCCCGCGTCGGATTATGTCATCGAGGCGGTCCAGGTCGCCAGGGTTGCGAAGGCGCCGGTCAAAGTTGTCTGGACGCGTGAAGACGACATTCGTGGCGGCTGGTACCGGCCCATGTGGTACGACCGGCTGGCTGCAGGACTTGACGCTAAAGGCAATCCGGTCTCGTGGACGCACACCATAGTGGGCCAGTCCATTATGGCGGGGACGCCTTTCGAAGGAATGGAGATCCAAAACGGTGTTGACTCCAGTTCGGTGGAGGGCGCAGCCGATCTCCTGTATGGCATTCCGAATTTGCAAGTAGACCTCCACAGTCCCAGGAACGAGGTGCCGGTGCAATGGTGGCGCTCAGTTGGCCACTCGCACACCGGATTCGCGGTGGAAGCTTTCCTGGACGAAGTTGCCCACGCAGGCGGCAAGGATCCATATCAGCTTCGCAGGACGCTACTCGCCGCCCATCCGCGAATGCTTGCGGTTCTTGACCTGGCGGCCGCAAAGGCCAAGTGGGGCAGTCCGCTGCCCGCGGGACACGGGCGCGGAATCGCCGGGCATTTCTCCTTCGACAGTTTTGTCGCACATGTTGCCGAGGTTTCGGTGGATAAAGACGGCGAATTGCGGGTGCATCGGATGGTCGCTGCGCTCGATTGCGGGCGCGTGGTGAATCCGGATACGGTGCAGGCGCAAATGGAGAGCGGAATCACCTTTGGACTTACCGCCGCCATCAAATGTGAAATCACTCTGGACAAGGGCCGCGTGCAACAGAGCAACTTCCACGACTATCCGATGCTACGCATGAATGAAGCGCCGCTGATCGAGGTGTATATCGTGCCGAGCACGGAGAAACCCACGGGAGTGGGGGAACCGGGGGTGCCGCCGGTGGCCCCGGCAGTGGCGAACGCCATTTTTGCGGCCACGGGCAAACGCATTCGCCGGCTGCCGATCCAGGCGGGAGATTTGCGTTCCGCATAGCTGCATTTTCGCTGTGCATTCGGCACGCACGCCGGCAGATATAGAGCGGCGTGCCGACAATAGCAATCAATTAGGAGGAGTAATTAAGGAAAGAGTCGAGGAGTTGGCGTCATCAGAGCAGTAACAGTATTACTCGCTGTGCTTGCCATACTGGCCGGGCCGGACGGCGGAGCACAGGAGGGAGCAGTGGAAGTCGTTCCCGGAATATCCCTTCCTCCCAGCGGCATGGTCTGGGTGCTTACGACGGCCGAAGGTAAGCCCACACTTTTGCCGATCCAAGAGCACGCAGCGAGTCTTAACAAGCATAAAGGCGGGGCCAATGCCCTGGCGGGATTTACCCGGGGCAGAGCCTCAGTTGATGTGCCTGAGCCGCATGCCGTGCTTCGACTGGAAAGCGGGACACCGGTCTTCCTGGCGCGGGTGTACGCGAAGGATAATGCCGGCCGCGACACCGCATCTTTTCCCGCCGGCAGTTTCTACCAGGTGATTCGTATGCAGGTTCGCAAGAAGGTGCGAGAGGTACACATGCTGGACTATGCCGGAGGCAGAAACCAGAAAGTCGATCGTTACGACGATGTGTTTCCAACAGAGGCGAAGCGCGTCGAAGGCACGCCATGGCTGAAAATTGTCCCCACGATTCCAATTCCGCCGGGCGAATATGCGGTCGAGGTGAAGATGGCAGATCCCAACTCGTACTCCATGGCGATTTGGGACTTTGGCATTGATGGCAAGAATCGAGTTCCAACCCGGTAGTCTCGACACTTTCGTTACTTGTACGGGACGCCTCAAAAAGCTACGCTGAGGCGTCATGAAACGAATCTCACTTTCGCTCGCCCTAACGTGCGCACTGGTTGCCGGCAGTACTCTTGCAGCGCAATCTGCCCTGGCGCAAACCGCAGCCACTGAAGCCGTTCCAGGAATTACCGTCCCGTCGGAAGGAATTGTATGGGTGCTCGACACCGAAAATGGAAAGCCTGCGCCAGTGCGGATTGAGCAACAGCCGGTTTACATCAACAAACACATGGGGGAGAATTTAGCCCTGGTTCTGGCAAAAGGCAAGGCGACGGTCGATGTTTCCCAGCGGCATGCCGGCGTCCAACTACAAAATGGCCCGAATACGCTGTTAGTACGAATGTATGCGACCGACAACAGCGGTAATGACACCTCGGCGTATCTCCCCGATGCTTTTTATCAACTCATCCGCCTGGAGACGCACGATAAGGTCAGGGTGGTGCATGAGTTGGAATACCCGCGCGGGAAAGGCAAGGTTTATAGGTACGATCAGGTAGTGGAATCCAAGACCATGCGCATTCCGGGAACGCCCTGGCTCAAGATTGTCCCGGTGCAGCCTTTGGTTCCCGGCGAATATGCCATCGAGGTAAAGATGCCGGATCCCTATACGTACTCGACCGCCATCTGGGATTTCGGAGTGAGCGGCGCAGCCGTACAGGCGGCGGCGAAGTAGCCACTGACTAAAGCGCATAACCGCAGAGGCGCCAAGTACGCAGAGGGACGACAGGGAAAACACTGACCCATCGTACTCGGCGACTCTGCGGTCTAATCGTTCGTACGCTACGCTGCAGTCGCTTCCGCTGCTCCCGGATCGACATTCACAAAGCTGTAGTTGAACTTTCCATCCTCACCCAGGTCCACGCTGATGGACTTTACCTTGGCGCCGGCAGCCATTTGCGCCAGCAACTCGCGCGAGACCTCCGGCAACAGCGTGTTTGTGAGGATGTTATCCACATTGCGCGCGCCGCTTTCAACCTCAGTACAGCGCCGTCCGACTTCGCTGATCAGCGAATCGCTGAAGCTAAGATCGATTCCGTGGTTCTCAAAGATTCGTTTCTGGATCTTGCCCAGCTTCAACACGATAATCCTGCGCATGGCTTCATCGCGAATCGGATAGTAAGGGACAACCAGCATACGGCCCAGGAACGCCGGCTTGAAGATTTTGTTCAACTCCGGGCGGATGGCACTGACGAGTCCTTCAGGCGCCGGCGCGGTTTCAGGATCGCCGCAGAGTTTCATCAATGCGTCTGTGCAGGCGTTGCTGGTAAGGAGAATGAGGGTGTTCTTGAAGTCGATTTCACGGCCTTCGCCGTCTTCCATCTGGCCTTTGTCAAACACCTGGTAGAAGAGTTCGAGCACGTCGGGATGGGCCTTCTCGACTTCATCCAAAAGCACCACCGAATACGGCCGGCGGCGAACTGCTTCGGTGAGCACGCCGCCTTCGCCATAGCCCACATATCCGGGAGGCGAACCTTTGAGCGAGCTGACCGTGTGCGCTTCCTGGAACTCAGACATATTGATGGTGATCAGGTTCCGTTCTCCGCCATACAGCAGGTCGCTCAACGCCAGAGCGGTTTCCGTCTTTCCCACGCCGCTGGGGCCCACCAGCATAAAAACTCCGATGGGCTTGCCGGGATCGTCCAGGGCGGCGCGGGAGGTGATGATACGCTGGGCGATGGCCTTCAGGGCGTGATCCTGGCCGATGATCCTCTTGCGCAGATGGTCATCGAGCTGCAGCACGGTCGCGATTTCGTCCTTCACCATCTTGCCGATGGGAATTCCGGTCCAGTTGGAGATGATCTCGGCCACCACCTGGCCGTCCACAGACACGCCCATCAACGGATCATCTCCCTGCAAGGCTTTGAGCTGAGCTTCCAGTTCCGGCAATTTCGCCTTGATGGCGGTCACATCCGCCGCTGGCGCTGCCGGCGTTACCGCGACCGGTACCTTACCAGCCGCCTTTTCAGAAGTCTGCCCACCCGCGATGGAAGTCTGAATTTGCTTGTGCAACTCGCGAATCTGTTGCACCAAATCTCTCTCCTTCTGCCACCGCTCCATCAGGACGACGAGATCAGCTTCAAGATTGGCTTTGCGAGTAGCGATCTTGCCGAGCCGTTCTGCGTGGTCGACTCCAAGTTCGGACTCACGATCGAGGATGCGCTGTTGCGTGGCCAGATCGTCGATTTGCCGCTCCAGATCTTCCACGGAAGCCGGCTTCGCGGCCTGCGCGAGTGCCAGCCGCGCACACGCGGTATCGAGCACGCTGACAGCCTTGTCGGGCAACTGGCGTCCGGCGATATAGCGCGCCGATAGCGACACCGCGGCGTTGATGGCCTCGTCAAGAATCTTGAGATGGTGGTGCTGTTCCAGGTTGCCCAGGATGCCGCGCAACATGATCTGGCATCCCTCAATGCTGGGCTCTTCGACCTTGACTACCTGGAAGCGGCGCGCGAGGGCTGCGTCTTTTTCAAAGTATTTCTTGTACTCGCTCCAGGTGGTGGCAGCGATGGTACGCAACTCGCCGCGCGCCAGCGCAGGCTTGAGCAATTGGGCCGCGTCGCCCTGGCCGGCGGAGCCGCCGGCGCCGATCATCGTGTGGGCTTCATCGATGAACAGAATGATCGGAACCTCGGAGGCCTTGCACTCCTCAATGATTCCCTTGAGGCGGTTTTCAAATTCACCCTTTACTCCTGCGCCCGCCTGGAGTAAGGCCAGGTCGAGGGTGCGCACGATCACCTTCTTCAGCGGGTCGGGCACATCGCCGGCCACCACCCGCTGGGCGAAGCCTTCCACCACCGCGGTTTTGCCCACGCCTGCCTCGCCGGTCATGATGGGATTGTTTTGCCGGCGGCGCATCAGGATGTCAATGACCTGACGGATTTCATGATCGCGTCCAAGCACCGGATCGATCTTGCCTGATTTGACCTTGTCATTCAGGTTGACGGTGTACTGGTCGAGGTTGGGAGTCTTGCTGCCGGCGTAGGTGCCGGGCTGAACCTCACCGCCGCCTGGCGCGCCCGTCATCATGGGCTTGGTGGTGCGATCTTCGATCGAACCCGCCACGATGGCATAGAAATCCTTGGTCAGTTGATCCGCATTGATTTTCTGGAATTCGCGGCTCAGTTCCCGTGCATAGCGCGACAACTCGTCATCCGAAACCAGGGCGAGAATGGTGAAACCGGTCCGGATCTCCGCTGCACCAAAACTCAGGGTCCCCACCAGCCAGGCCTCGCGGAAAAGCCGCAGAATTGCCGGGCTGAGCATGGGCGCACTGCCGCTCCCGCGCTTCATCAGGTCGAGGGCATGGTTCAGATCGCCCATTAGGACCGGGCGATTCAAGCCAAATGCCTTGACGATGCGCGCAACATCAAGATCGTCGCGGTCCACTGCCTTGACGAGATAGTGCGGCAAATCGGCGTCATAATTGGTGCGCGATTTGCAAAGCTGAAGCGCTCCCTCAAGTACTTCGCGGGTCGGCTTTCCCAGTTTAGCGATAAGCGATTTTAAATCCTGTGCCATAATTTCTCCTTAACCGCGGATTTAGACAGATCCATGCGGATTTGAAACAGATCAGTCAAATTCAGGCAAGCTCCGCGGGTATCCGTTGGCAATCCGTCTAAATCCGCGGTTAGGCCTCTTATAGTTGCAGCACCGTGTCTCCGGGGTCGCGCCCAAGAGGAGCGGTCTTCATCCATGTCACCCAGCCGAGGCGTGGAGCTTCCGGCGTTTCATTGCCAAGTTCGCACCGGGGTGCTTCCTCGCGCCTCAGCACCAGTTG
>JBEKOS010000201.1:0-7617 GCA_049521535.1 Terriglobales bacterium
GGCCGCTTATAGGATCCAGTCAAGAACACCCGGCACATATGCAGAAACACCGCCGCCACCATGCCGTGGGCCGCCCAGCGGTGCATATTGCGGAGGAAGATCCCGAAGGCCACGGTGCCGCGCAGATCCAGCATGCGGTCGTACGCCTGCGTGGTGGAAGGAACGTAATAGAACATCAACAGAACGCCGGTCACCACGAGGATGAGAAACAGAAAGAAGGAAATCAGTCCCAGTCCCAGGGTGAAGCCCGCGCGCAGAGTGTTGCGGTGGACCTTGACCGGATGGACGTGCAGGAAGAAGTTGGTGAAGCTCGTGGAGGCCCGTCCCAGATCGGAGGAAGGCAGCGGATTCCGGAACACCGACCGCCAGATGTTTTCGGGCAACTCGACGAGCCACTTCCAGGATCGTGTTGTGCTTTGGTTGCTCATACTCTCAGGTAAGTCCCCGTGTCAATTTCTGTATCCTTGTTCACTTCCAGTTCACCGTTAGGCGCCAGGCTTACCTGGAACCAGGGCAGCGGTTTCGGCGCCGGACCTCCGGTGACAAATCCGTCCTGGTCATAACGGGAGCCGTGACAGGGGCAGGCGAAGCCGGTTTCCGAAACTGAAACGATGCAGCCCAGATGAGTGCAGGTGGTGGAAATCGCCGCCATTTTGTCTCCGTCGCGCACGATACAGACGCGACGCGTATCAAGCGAAACCCGGGCTCCCGGCGGGAAGTCCTCCGGCTTGCCAATCGAGAAGCGGTTAGGCTGCCCGTACGTGACACGTGGCTTGATGAAAATGAGGTTGGAAAAAGCGGTAATGATCAGCGAACCAAACAAGCCAAAACCGCTCAGCCAGGACAACAGCTTGCGCCGCGTCATTGCGCCTTCGCTGGCTTCAGCGGCGGGCTTTTCCTGAATCTTCGTCATCATTTTGCTCCCGAGGTGGAGAGTCGACCAGTTCCTCCACGTCTGACCAGAACACCTGATATTTGGCGTCTTCGAGGTTCTTGAAATAGTTCTTTTTCACGGCAAAGACAAAAACCAGCACTGCCCCGATTCCCATACACAGGCTGGCAATAATGGCGATCCATGTGAAATCCATTAGCTGCCCTTGGCGAAGTCTTCGTCGCCGGGACCCGGTACTTTAGTCGCAGGCTCTCCTGAAAGCTGTGCGTGGGCGTCGTGTAACTGATACAGCGCGGCCGAAGGAATCTGCGTTTCCACGGCCAAACGGGCAATGGACGCAGCCCCCAGGACGCTTACAACTGCTGCCTGTGCTTCCTCCCAAACCTTGTGCGCCGGGCACCACTGTTTCCGGTCGCATGAAGGTCCCTCGAGCACACACAGGTTCAGCCGCACCGGACCTTCGATCGCCTGTACTACATCGAGCAGTGAAATGGACTCTGCGGGCAGTGCCAGCCCGAACCCACCGCCTGACCCGCGCTGCGAACGTATCAGGCCGGCGTGCACTAGCCGCTGGAGAACCTTGGAAAGGAAGTGGTCCGTAACATCGGTGCTTTCCGACAGGTCTGATCGGCGTACCGTGGAACCCGGTGGCAGAGCGGCCAAGTGAATCATGGCCCGGACCGCATAATCCGAAGCTCGCGTGATCTCCATAGGTCGGGAATCGAATCGGACTTTTTTAATCCAATTTCACTTTTTAAATTCCATGGGGAGCAAATTCTGTGATTGGTAGCACTCACCCGCGTGATTACAGTCACGGGTTCTTGAAGGGACAATCGCGATAATCCGTCCTTTTTCTTTACGTAAAGTTCGTGGGCTGGCGTGCCGACTGAGAGGAAGCGATATGATAAGTTTGCTCAGGACTTCAGGAGAACGCAGGGATGAAAAGGACTGATGTTATTTTTTGGGGTGCAGTACTAGGGCTTTTTCTGGTTTTTCCGCGAATAGAGGAAGCAGCGGCAGGAGTGCGGGGCGCTACGTGGATGCCGCGAGCCCAGCTTCAACCCGCACAAGAGGCGGCGTCCACGTGGACGGACCCGGAGACCGAGCGCGTTTGGACTGCCAAAGACAACGAGTACGACCTGAACTGGCAGGAGGCCATGGACTACTGCTCAGCGCTAAGAACCGGCGGATTCCAAGACTGGGAGTTGGCCCCAATTCAGGAACTTCAGAAGGCCTATTACCACCATATTGCGAAGCACATTCGACAGACGAGTTGCTGCTCCTGGAGTAGCACCAAGAACGGGGAGAAGGAGGCTTGGCAATTCAGTTTTGTCAGCGGTGCACGGTACTCCAGCGCGCTCAGCCGAAGCCAACACCGAAGGGCACTGTGCGTGCGTCATTCCGGAAAATGAGATCCGCCATGGCTTTATGCAGGCATTCATTGACCCTTCTCACATCCGGGGGAGTTCCTCAGCCTCGGGGAGCCAGTGGTCCGAGAAAAAGCTTCTAAAATCACTTGCAAATCGTGGTAGTGGAAAAGTAGTTACTTCTGTGACTTTCCACTGGGATCGCCCGTTTCCGCGTAGTTCTTCAGCCGGGTAAATTGCAGGGTTAGCACTGAGTCCACCGGAGCGGCGAAGGTGTGCCAGCCCGCCGGGAGATAGCCGCCAACGGCGTATTGGACATCAATTCGCGTCCCTCCCTCGGTTGGAGTCAGTTCAATGCTCATGGTTCCGGATGCGCCCAGAGGCTGCATCGGTCCGAGCATACCGCTCAAGCGCAGCAGCTTCCCCGGTTTCACCATGATCACCTCCATGTGTCGAACGCTGCCGCCATCCGGCAACTTTTCACACCAACAGCCAGCAGCTTTATCCTCCAGCGTCAAATTGTGGGCATCCCCCGAGAACGTATGGGTGGGCTCCCACCAATCTCCGACGTTCACTAAATGCCGGTACACGTCACCCGGAGTGGCGTGGACGTTCAGCGTGATCTTCAGAGTGAACCCACTGCTCGCGGAATCGGCAACCTCGGCGGCAGTCGATTGCGTCAGAAGAATGCAGGCGAGTGCGAGGGCGATAGCTAATGCTGGTTTCATGAGTCACTCCTTGTAAGCGCTTCCATTCTATGCTTGTATGTGTGTCGTTTTCCGCGTCTTGGAGTAAATTCAAAGTCAGGCTACCCGCAAAACGAATTGCGGGAGAACAGCACGGCAAGGATGATTTCAATGCGATGTGGGCGGTATTTAATCTGTTTGAGTTTGCTCATCGTTTTATTGACGGTCAGGTCCGGGGCGCAACAAACCCCTGCGGCCGCGCAAAAACCTTCAGAGGCACGCCTGTTGCCGGGTATGGGAAATGTAAGCCATCCGGTCTCGACCAGAAACCCGCAGGCCCAGGAGTTCTTCGATCAGGGACTGGCGCTGGTTTACGGCTTCAACCATGACGAGGCGGTGAGGTCCTTTCAAGCTGCGGCAGATCGAGATCCGAAGATGGCGATGGCCTGGTGGGGTATCGCCCTCGCTGTCGGGCCAAACTACAACCTGCCGGTGGACAAGGAACGCGAGGCCCAGGCGTATGCGGCCATACAGAAAGCTCTGGCATTGTCAAAGTCGGGACCGCCAATCGAGCACGCCTACATTGAAGCATTGTCGCGGCGCTACACCGACCAGCCAAACGGCGACTACCAGAAGCTGGAGATGGCGTATCACGATGCCATGCGCCGGGTGGTGAAGGACTATCCCGATGATCTCGACGCCGCCACGCTGTTCGCCGAGAGCGGAATGAACCTCCGGCCCTGGCAGTTATGGAACAACGACGGCACACCCGCTCCGGGTACTGACGAGATTGTCGCCACGCTGGAGTCAGTGCTCCAACGCGACCCCAGTCACATTGGCGCAAATCATTATTACATTCACGCCGTAGAGGCGTCGCCGCACCCCGAGAGAGCGCTGGCTTCCGCCCAGCGACTCGCTGCGCTTGCGCCCGCGTCCGGGCATCTGGTCCACATGCCCGGTCACATCTATATCCGCACCGGCGACCATCTCGCTTCGGAAAAGACTAATCAGGCCGCCGCCCGCGCAGACGAGAACTACATTGCTCTCACGCATGCACAGGGCGTCTACCCAATGATGTACTACAGCCACAACCTGGACTTTATCGTTGTGGAAAATTGCATGATGGGGCGCTACGCGGAAGCTGCCCAAGCGGCAAAACGCCTGCAAGCGTACGTGCAACCCATGGGCTCGGGAATGCCGATGGTTGACACCTTCCTGCAGAAGCAGATTCTGGTGCTGGTGCGTTTTCAAAAATGGGATGAGATTCTTAAGTTGCCGCAGCCAGATACCCATCTGCCGCTGAGCACCGGAATGTGGAATTTTGCGCGCGCGCAGGCCTTTGCGAATCAGCGGCAGATTCCCCTGGCGCAATCCGAACTCGCAGCACTGAACAACACCGCGCCGGAAATCGCCAAGGTGCCAGTCAATGCAGTCGGCTTGAAGAACTCCGGCATTATTCCGAAGATTGCGGCCCTGATCGTCGAGGCGCGCATCGCGCAGGCGCAAAACGATGTGGCAACGGTAATCGCGCGACTTCGCGAGGCTGTGGCCCTGCAGGACAGCATGGACTACAACGAACCGCCGGACTGGTTTTACCCCGTGCGCGAGTCACTCGGTGCGGCGCTACTGGTGAACGGAGTCTCTGGCGAAGCGGAAAAGGTGTTTCGCAAGGATCTGGAACTGAACCCAAGAAACCCGCGCTCTCTGTTCGGCCTGATGCTCGCCTTGCAGGCGCAAGGCGCCTCTGACGATGCCATCGCTGTCCAGCAACAGTACGAGGCCGCATGGCAGGGGAATGACTCGCTGCAACTTGCCGATCTTTGGGGGCCAGCGCCTGCGAACAGCAAGGGGGTCGCAAAGTAATGGCAGGAGTTAGGGGTGTGTTGCCCCATATGCGCGGGTGCCGCCGGTTTCTGCGGGTAAATCGTTCGCCCCTGGGGAGGCATCTCGAGTTACCAAAGTGTATGTCAGGCGCTCGTCCGCTCTGGTCAGGCAGATTACCGAGTGCGACACTACATACTTGGAGCGAGGGTCCAAGATGCGGTATGATTCCCTCAACTGAGTGGATGGTGCGTTATGCGGACTGTAGAGAAGTTCCTCCGACGATGTTTCGGCAACGAGCGCCGGTGCTCGGCGCGGTTCGCCATTTCCCAGCCGGTGTGGATTCGCTTTGGCGAAAGCGAGAACGAAATCGACGCGGTGGCAATTGAGATCAGCGAGACCGGCATGTTGTTCAGGACGCCGTATTGCATTCCGCGGAAGACAGACGTTACCCTGGCCACCTGCATGCCCGTGGACGATGGCGACAGTGCGCAGGAAGTCCTATTGCAGGGCGCAGGCAGGGTAGTCGCGGTGCGCAAGTTGATGACAGGCGAGTATGACACTGCCATCGAATTCCGCAGGTTGAAGTACAAGAGGGCTGAGGCGAGAACCGAAACCCCGGCGATGCAGCCTCGGCCTGTACCCGAGCCCGAATTTGCTTACGCATCCGCGATGGTGCCCCAGATGTTGCCTTCGGCTCCAGCGCTGACGGATCCGGAAGCTGCTGCTCTGCTGAAGAAGTGGTTTGTTAAAGCGTCGTAAGAGATTTCAGATTGCAGAATTAAGATTGAAGAACGTCACCCACAGCAAAGCGGAGTGAGAGGAATCTGCAGAATTTTTCCTGGAATCTTCATTCTCAAGTCTTAATTCTTGTTGGTCGCTGCTGCCTGCCTCTTTTCCTGCATTTGTTCCTGTTGCTGTTTCAGTAATTCGTCATATTTCGGTTTTTGCTCGTCATTGAGAAGGGCCCGAATCTTCCCCGTGGCCGCTTCATGGATTGACTTCATTTGCTGATGGCGTTGGCGGGGTTGGAGGGATGAATCCTGCATGAGCTTCGTCATTTGGTCCTGCTGGTCCTGCAGGATTGCGCGCACCTGCTGTTGCTGATCGGCGTTGAGTCCAAGTTTTCGTGTAAGGCGCTTTACCCTTTGATCCACCGAGGGCGGCTGGCCATGATGCGGACTGCCTGATGGCGCTCCGCCAGGCGCCTGTTGCCCGCTACCGGCGTCAGGAGGGGCACCGGCTGGATTCTGCGCCAGCACTGACATCGGAATTGCAATCCCAAGGACACATGTCAAAAGCATCGTCGATCGTTTCATCTTCGTTCAATCTCCTTCTGCTGAATACTGCGAGGCTGGCCGATATCCTATACCATTCGACCTATGTCGCCCTCAAGCCTGGATTTGAACCGCCGAGCCCGGTTCCCGGTGAGCTTGCCTGCTCACCATCATCTCGCCAACTGAGCGCAAACCCAATCCCGAGAATCAATAACCAGAGTCCCATAAACAATAGCGCCATGGTAAGCACGACGTTATACATAAGGTCTGATGTCATGCGTGACCCCTCCAACCCTGCTGTGCCAGTCTGCCGACATTGCGAAGTATGGATCCAGCGGCCAAGATCAACGCACAGGCCAGGCCGCGGACGACTACATTGTTGATCAGGTATGCCGGACCAGGGTAGCCGCCAAGCATAACCGATAATCGGCGGAGAACTTCAGACGGCCCCGGCGTTATCAAGGCGCAGGTCCCGCTCACACCGGTTCCAGTTTCCTTTCCTCGCGCCGACTGCAGTGCGTCCATGCTCCATCTAAACACGCCTCCGTGAGAAAAGTAGTAAGCCCCGGGTGACCTTTTTGCAAAGAATTGTAAGGCCCTTGTTGTTGAAAAGGTAGCCTCCAGAGGCTACCGTATTGAAATGCGAGCGGTCGGACTCAAGATGCTAAAGAACAAGCTGAGTGAGTACGTACGATTGGCTTCAGGTGGAGAAACTGTCTTGGTCACAGACCGAGACCGTGTCGCGGCCGAATTAGTGCCACCAGCGACTGGCCGGGGCCAGGTGGTTGACGATGTCGCACTCGCGGGCTTGGTACGTGAAGGATTGCTCACGCCGCCCCTCATTAAGCTCTCCGGCGAGGTGCCACGGCACCCGGTTGCTCGCTTCAAGTCTCTGCTCGAAGAACTCGATCACGACAGGGCGGACCGGTGACATATCTCGACACCTCCGTTGTGCTGGCCCAACTATTTGCAGAAGATCGTTTTCTCCGGCGGGCCTTTGGCTGGAGACGCTTGTATCGAGCCGATTAACCGAATATGAAGTGTGGACACGAGTGAATGCGCGGGCTATGGGCGCCAGGCATGAAGAAGCTGTACAAACGCTCCTCGCGAGAATCGGCTGGCTTGAAATGACACCGGTTGCCCTTGCTCGCGCATTGCAACCATGGCCCATCCCCTTACGAACCCTGGACGCTCTGCACCTTGCGTCAATCGAATTTCTTCAGAAGCGAGGGCAAGAGGTGTGGCTGGCGAGCTACCGATCAGCGGATGATTGGAGCAGCCAGGCGCCTTTCAATTCCTCTTTTTTCGCTGTAGAATTCTGCACTCTTCAGCGGTCGGTCGTTCTAGCCCTTTGCGCCGCAGCACTTCTTATATTTCTTCCCTGAACCACAAGGACATGGGTCGTTGCGACCGACTTTGGCGCTACCGCGGACGACCTGCTGGACAATCTGATGATCGCCGCTGCCGGCCATGCGTGCATCCTGAAGCTCGCGCCGCTTGCGGCGCAGGAAGGCCTCCTCGATATCATCTACGGAAGTGGCCGCAAGTCTTCGCGGGCGCTCATCGGTGGCAAG
>JBEKOS010000202.1:0-7570 GCA_049521535.1 Terriglobales bacterium
ATCGAGCTTGATGCTCAGGCTACGCGCCAACAAGACGCAACGGTCATGCAAGGCGTGCGGATCGGAGCTGGAGATTTCCTTGACGGCCGCCAGATATTTGTCCAGGCGAGCCCGGTCCAGGCTTGCCTGGTTCAAATCCTGCGAAGCCCGCACGAACGATCCGGGCCTGCCTTGTACTGCGGAGCGCAAGGTCGAAAAGTCCCCGCCCGTCTGCGGAGCGAGCAACAGCAGGGCTTGCTGAGCCTCGGCCGGCACTGTTACCACGATGCCTTCCTTGCGAATGCGTTTATTCCAGGTCTCGACCTTGGTAAACCATTTCTCGGACGGTGGATTGGTTGAACCGCGCAGGAATAGAGGTATCAACAGGTAATGCACTGATTGGCTCGCGGGCAAATCAGGACGCAACCATAACTCGTCACCGGGTTGCAGGTTAGGCACTTCGGAAATGGGCAGCATCTTTCCGGCACGCGTCACCCTCACGTCAATCTTGGGTCCGGACAGGTCGAACTGGGGAGTGTCTGCGCGGGCCAGGTCCGCAAACGCCAATACGATCAAGAGCAAAAGCAGCAGCAAACTTCGTCGAGCCATGAAATTATTGTACGAGTTCTTCGATGCGCGTCACCTGTCAAGAGACGTGACCTTCTCGCTTCGCCATCGGCATCACGCGGTGTAACACTAAAGAGTGAAACCGGCAGAACGTCCTGCTCATCATAGATATCGTGGGCTTAACAGAGTTCTCTGAGCACGGGCGCTGTTAGTTGATGCTTAGACAGTATTGGACCTCCGAATTCGCGATTGTCGCGATGCTGTGTGTCGCGGCGATTTTTCTTTTCCCGGCCATGCAGGGCCCTTATTCCGCTGTCCACGGGCCCGTAACTGCCCTGCTAAGCGTACGCGCACGGCAAGAGCTTTGGCTGGAGATGGCGCTGGCAGGGTCGCTCTTGCTGCACTGGATGCGACTTAGACTTATGGCGGCCTGCTTGTCATCGCAACACGGTGAACAGGCGCGCGACCTTGCGACAGCCATGGCGGAACCCGGCGCAACTGCGATTCTTCGCTGCTGATTCATTTCAAATTTACTCCTTGACATTCAAACGTTAGTCTTCCCTGCTCCGAGTTCTTGCCTGGAGTATCGGGAGGTTCACTGGTTGAGCAAAGTCTTTGCCATCAGAAACGAAATCCGTTTTCAGTTAAAGGAGCACAAGATGAATAATCCAAGTTTGAAGTCAATGTCCATGCTCGCAGTGCTGGCTGGAGCCACGTTGCTCTCAGCCTGCGGGCATAAGGTAGCCAAGGTAACACCCCAAACCCTGCCGCCGCCGGTCGCGGCGCCCACGGCGACTATCGCGGCCAACCCGGATATGATTCAAATGGGCCAGTCCACCACGCTGACCTGGCAAACGCAGAACGCCAACGACCTCACCATCCAGGGGCTCGGCACGGTCACGGCCTCAGGCTCGCGTACCGTGACTCCCACTGACTCGATCACCTACACGCTGGTGGCCAAGGGGCCGGGCGGCACGCAGGATGCAACCACGCGCGTCACTGTAACCCCGGCGCCGGCCGCCGCCACCGGTTCACAAACGAACGAAGGTGATTTGTTTGCCCGAAGCGTCAAAGACGTGTACTTTGACTTCAACAAGGCTGACATTCGTACTGATGAACAACCGATTACCAGCAACGACGCACAGTTTCTCGAGCGGCATCAGGATGTCAAAATTCAGATCGAGGGACATTGCGACGACCGAGGCTCAGAGGAGTACAACCTTGCCCTCGGTGACAGCCGCGCAAATTCGCTCAAGGAAACGCTGGAAAAGGATGGCGTAAGCGCCAGCCGGATCAGCACCATGAGCTACGGCAAAGAAAAGCCGTTTTGCAATGAGGACGATGAGCAATGCTGGCAGCAGAACCGGCGTGATCACCTGGTTCTTGAACGGTAATTGCGAGTCAACCGCGGATTGACACGGAGCCATGCGGATCGGCGACGAAATTCTCTGGCACGAATCCGTATAGTTCCGTTTGGTCCGCGGTTTTTTTGTGGCGACCTAAACTATCATGGCTAATGGCCTCTTCACCATCGGCCCGCGGTTAAAAGCTGAATGCCGGCAAATCCTGAGCTTTGTCCAAAATGTGGCGGCCCCCTGGCTTCCGGAAAATGTCCCCGGTGCGCCCGCCGGTCAGTGCGCTCGATTCTCATTGAACTCATGCACCGGGACATCCTCCTGCTGGCACTTTTGGCGGCTATCGCGCTGGCGCTGTTTTTGTTTACCCGGGACATGGCCGCAAAGGAACGCGCGCTGGACGCCCGCATAGCCGCCGAATGGTTCGACAAAGGCGAGCAGCAGGCTCGCGCCGGCGAGCAGGACAAGGCCATTGCATCATTCCGTAAGGCGACGAGCATCGATCACGACAATCGGATGTATCTTCTGGCCCTGGCCAATGCCTTGGCCGCAGCCGGCCATCGCCAGGAGGCCAGCCAAGTGTTATTGGGATTGCGCGAAGTCTCGCCGGAAGACGCGGAGATCAACCTGCAACTCGCACGGCTCGCCGCGAAGAGTGGGAACGAGGACGAAGCGGTTCGCTACTACCATAATGCGTTTTTCGGCTTGTGGACCGGTGAGAAGGCAGATGAAGAGCGGCGCAACGCCCGGGTGGAGTTGATTCGTTTCCTTTTGAATGACCACCAGAGCAGCAAGGCGCTGCCAGAGGTGCTCGCCCTGGCCGCCGAGATCCCCGAAGATGACGAAGCTGGACAGGCCGAGACAGGACAGCTTTTCCTGATGGCGGGCGATCCGCAGCGTGCTCTGAAACACTTCGCGCGCGCAATTGCCCTAAACCAGTACAACGCCGAAGCGCTGGCAGGCGCGGGTCAGGCGTCGTTTCAACTGGCGGACTACACGGCGGCCAGCCGCTATCTCGAAACGGCTCTGGCACAGGGATTTAACGCGGAACCCGAACGGCAGCTTCTTGCCGTCGCCAAATTGATACAGACCAACGACCCTTTGGCGCCGCATCTTACACGCGAAGATCGCAACCGGCGCCTCCTGGCCGCTTTCGACCAGGCGACGCTCCGGTTGCAAGCCTGCCTTGATCGGCGTCCCGGACAGGAAAGCAGCAAAAGCACTAGTCTCGAGTCGCTCAAGTCAGATGCCGTGACCATGCAGGCCAGGTTGCAGCCGTCGAATCTGCGCCGCGACCCTGAGATGCTGCCGGCAGGCATGGAACTCATCTCCAAAATCGAGGAAGCGACGGATGCTGCTTGCGGCGAGCCCGCTGGTCTGGACCGGGCGCTGCTGCTGATTGGCCGCAAGCACCGGGGAGCACTGCAATGAGCGCCCTGGATTTCCCCATCATGCAACAATTCCGCCTGCGCGAGAACCAGATTTTTCTGGCGCTGACCATCCTGATCGGCATACTCGCCGGACTCGCAACTGTGCTGTTCACGATTTCGATCAAAGAGGTTACTCACCTCTTTTTTGGGATCTCCCCTTCTCATCTGCGGGTGATACTGGTTCCCACCGTGGTCAGTCTGTTCACGGGTTTCCTTTTGCTCAGGTACTTTCCTGACGCGCGCGGCAGCGGAGTTCCCCAGGTGGAAACGGCCTACCACCTCCAGAAGGGATTTATAGCCGCCCGTGTTCCCTTTGGGAAGTTCCTGACCGGCGTACTGTGCATCGGCTCCGGCCACTCGATGGGTCGTGAAGGGCCGTCGGTACAGATCGGGGCAGGCCTCGCGTCGTGGATCGGTCGATGGTTCAAGCTGTCGCCGGAGCGGACGAAGAGCCTGGTGCCGCTGGGTGCCGCAGCAGCCCTGGCGGCGGCTTTCAATACACCCGTGGCAGCGGTCCTTTTTGCCCTGGAAGAAATCATCGGCGACATGAATGCCGGCCTGATCGGATCCACGGTGGTCGCATCGGTCACTTCGGTGATTGTCGAGCGCTCGATTCTGGGAAACCAGCCGGTTTTTCACGTCCCCGCGTATCACCTGATGCATCCTGCCGAGCTGCTTGCCTATGCATTTCTGGGCATTGCAGGAGGCATCGTCTCGGTGGCTTTCTGCAAGGGGCTGCTACGCTTGCGCGCATTCTTCTACAGCCTGCCGGAGCGCACCCGCATCATTCAGCCGGCAATCGGCGGAATGCTGATCGGCATCATGCTGGTTTTCTTTCCGCAGATCATGGGTGTGGGCTACGAATTCGTGGATCAGGCTCTGAACGGCGGGCTGCTGTTAAAAACCATGCTGGTGCTTTGCCTGGCCAAGCTGGTGGGGACGATCATCTCCTACGCTTCCGGGAACGCCGGGGGCATCTTCGCACCCAGCCTCTATCTGGGTGCCATGGCAGGCGGCGCGGTGGGCGTGCTGGTGCACCGTTTTGCTCCTTTTCCCACGGGTGATCCCGGGGCTTATGCGCTGGTCGGTATGGGCACTTTGTTTGCAGGCATCATCCGCGCTCCCATGACGTCGGTATTCATGATCTTCGAGCTGACCCAGGACTATCAGATCCTGGTTCCGCTTATGATCGCCAACATGCTTGCCTTCATGATTTCGAAGCACTACCTGCCTAAGCCGGTGTACCATGCGCTGCTGGAAATGGACCACATTCATTTGCCGGGATCAGCCAGCCGGGCATCCACCGGCGCATGGCGGGCGCGGGACATCATGCGCACGGACACGGATGTGATGTTCATCCCCGCAAGCACTACGGTGGAAGGCGCAAAGAAGTTGGCGATCGCGCGTGGAGAACAGTATCTGCTGGTCGGCAGCCGCGGCAATCTCAAAGGACCGGTGGCTCGCGACAGCATCGAGCAGGCCATTCATTCCGGCAAGGCGGCCGATCCGGTCACCTCGATCCTGGCTCATGACTGGCAGCACGTGCATGACGACCACCCGGTCGAACTGGCGATTAAGCGCCTCAAGGAGAACCGTGGCGTGCTCCCAGTGCTGAGTCGCAGCCAAGTTAACCGCGTAGACGGCGTGATCACGGCGGAGACGCTCGTGGAGTTTCTGCATAGAGTTTCGGCGCGGGATGAAGCCGGAAAGCATTTGCGCCCAGAAGACGAGGAGTTATAGAGAATCGGGGATCCAATACACACCAGAGACAAACACCTTCCAACCGGCACGGAAGATCCACGGATTTGCACAGATGCGCGCGAATCGGACGGGCAATGCCCCAAGGCTTTCGATGCGTAAGAATCCGTGTCTATCAGCCTTGCTGATCAACTCACCGCAGCCAGTCGGAACACACTTCTATGTGACTGGAATCACAGCGCCCTCTCCTGGCGCCAGTGCAACCTATACGCGTGGGGGCGTTAGCGTTTGAGGATACACACATATGAATTCAAGAACTCTATTTTCATTGCCCGACAAGATTCGCCATGCGTTGAACCAAATCGCCGAGGCAAAAGCATTTGCCGAGGGTAGCCGGCTATTCGAAGCGGGCGAGGACGGAATTGGCATATACCTGATCCGCTCTGGACTGGTAGGCCTGGCTCTGCCCAACGAAGTCGAGCTTCTGCACATTGGAGGCGCGGGCAGCGTGCTTGGGCTGCCATCCACGGTCGGATCCCGACCTTACAGCCTGACCGCAGTAGCACTCGAGCCTGTGCAGGCGGGATTCATCCCATCGTCGATTTTCCTCAAGCTGATGCAACAGGATGTAGAGATTTGCCTGGCAGTGACGGAAGCCATTGCGGGCGAACTCTACGAGACGCGCCACGAAGCTGGCAACTTGTTGGATCGTACATCCCTGTCGCGGTAAAGCCTCGGCAGCGTTACGCGCCAAGCGTCTGTTGGATTGCGTCGGCTACCGTATCGGTAAGGCGGCGCATTTGCCCTTCGTCTGCGGCCTCGACCATGACGCGCGCCAGCGCCTCGGTGCCTGAGTACCGCACCACAATCCGCCCGGACCCGTCCAATTCCGATTCAGCGGCGCGAACCGCTCCAGCGATTTCAGGGACTTGATCGAGCGGAGTCTTTACCCGAACCCGGACATTTCGTATGGTCTGAGGATAAACCTTCAAGTCTTGCGTTAATTCGCGAAGGCTGCGGCCGGCGCGTGCCATTTTTGTCATCACCCGCAGAGCGGTGAGCAGGCCATCGCCGGTGGTGGCATCGCCATCGCGAAAGAGAATGTGTCCCGATTGTTCGCCGCCAAGCACCGCACCAGTGCGTCGCATCTCTTCAAGAACGTATTTATCACCCACCGGGGCACGCAGCATGCGAATGCCGGAATCACGCAACGCCAACTCCAGGCCCAGGTTCGACATGGTGGTGGCCACAATCAGATTGCCGGTGAGGGCTCCTCTTTGCTGCATCGCTCGCGCGCACAATAGCAGAATGGCGTCGCCATTGACGATGTTTCCCTCGGCATCGGCGAACAGAGCGCGGTCCGCATCGCCATCGAAGGTGATACCGAGGGCATACGGCGCCACATGGTTGTTACTGTTGGCCTTCTTTACCGCCGCCGCAACTACCTCTGGATAGAGAGCTCCGCATCGTTCGTTGATGTTTCGGCCGTCAGGCTCGTCGCATAAAAAGGTCGCACTCACGCCGCACTGCCTGAATACCTCATGCGCGATGGGCGCGGCGGCGCCATTAGCACAATCCACCAGCACCCGCAAATGGCTAAGATCGGCTCTGAATAAGCTCGCTACCAGCCAGTTGATATATGCAGCGCGCAGATTTCCGTCGCCAGGAAGCGAAGAGTGCGTTGCAGCCTGCGACGCCCGAACTTCCGGCGCCACGTTCTTCGCGTTGCCGAGGCCGCTGAAGATTTCATCTTCGATCTCCAATTCAACCTCATCCGCCAGCTTGTAGCCGTCGGCGCCGAATATCTTAATGCCATTGTCCTGCCAGGGATTATGCGAGGCGGAAATCACCACTCCGGCTGCAAAACCCTGCGTCCGTGCTATATAAGCCACACCCGGCGTAGTTATGACTCCAGTATTCGCAATGCCGATTCCCTGAGACTCTAAGCCATGGATAAGAGACGCGGCGATCCAATCGCTCGACTCGCGCGTGTCCTGCCCCAGAACAACCCTCGGGACAGCGGATGGAGAGGCCTTTCGCAAGTGGCGTCCGAGGGCGCCGCCGATGACAGATATGGTACAGGTATCGAGAGGCGCTTCGCCCGCTACGCCACGGATACCGTCAGTGCCAAAGAGTTTGCGCATAGAAAACAGACAACCAGCGAGAAACAGCAAGCAACAGGATAACAGTCAGCAATCGGAGTTCTCCATTATCTCTGCGTGCTCGCCCTTCGATTCTACTTTTGCTGATCGTTGACGGCTGAATGCTGACCGTTGGTTGTCAACGTCAGCGTCACAGCGGCAGGGCGCATTACTCGAACCAAAGGGTCCGTCACATAGACATGGACGCCTGTAAAGGTCGCGCCGCTCGAAGCCCTGCCGGCATCCACCGGGTCGGTCAGAGCGGAGGCCACTGCACTGACGTGTTGTTCCGGTCCGGCAATCAGCACGCTCGCGGGCGTCACAGTAACCTCGTGTTCCGCATCCACTCCCGACACGCGCGGAACAACCGGGACCTCCCGTTGCGCAGTGCGCTCCAGCG
>JBEKOS010000203.1:0-7535 GCA_049521535.1 Terriglobales bacterium
CGGCTTGAATGACAAGTTCTCCGGCCTGCGCACTGAGATGCATAGCGGTTTTCAAATGCTGCAAATGAGTTTGGAGAATGCGGTTCTGCGCGGCGACAAGGAAAACATCCGCGAGATGGCCGACCTGCGCGAGCGAGTCACCCGGCTCGAAAGCCACGCCCCGCGGTCTCTGCCGCAGTAGATATCAGTAAGTTCTCGCCCGTTACAGAGACGGACTAAGCGCATGGCCGGTATCAGTTTCGCACCGAGATGGTGACGGAAGCCTAGGATTATCGCTGGTTCGGCAAACCCCGACTCGTGAAAAGTAGATTTCTTCAGGGCGTCCTGGCCCCGATGTCAACTGGCTTTATGGTTGCGTGGCGGGAACTGGAATCACCTGGTTGATTCCCAATTTCCGCGAAATCGCAGGCCAATAGCTGCGCAGCAGGTTCCCTGCGAATTTCCAGCCCAGGTCACTGGCCATGCGCACGGCGTTCTTCGCTCCGGATTGATCGGCAACAGGCAGGTACACATTGGCCAGGCCTTCGGCAGCGACGATGCCAAGGATTCCCGAAGTATTGAAGGTGTCGTGGCCTGCGTCTGTCCGGGTTATAAACACGCGCTGGGCGGAATACTTCACGTTGCCCCACAAGCTGGAGCGCGTCAGCGGATAGAAGCGCGGATCCTGGCGCAAAATTGAGGCCAACGCGAAGGTACCGAAAAAGCTGCTCGACGAGGCGCGCGCAAGATCGGAGCCAAACCTGGCCCCGAACTCCTGCACGCCGTCGCCGTAGGCGCCGGAATTGCTCTTGAGCTGGTCGAACCCCGCGCTAAACGCGGCCGCCAGCACGTACGGCGGAGAAATGCTCTGGTTCACAAACAGCTTGAATTTCTTCGAACTCGTAAGTGGACCTTCGGCATACGCAAGGTCCGGGAAAGCGAACGACTTGTTGGTCATATAGCCCAGAACCCGAGTGGTGCTCTGCATCACCGGATTCGGGTTTTCCTGCGTCTGGGGCGAATCAGGGGTTGAGCCTTGCGCGGTTTCGGGTTTGGCCGGCTCCTGCGCCATGGCAAGTTGCGCGCCGCATACCATGCCGGCGAGGACCACGGAGAGTACCACGACGGCCAAAACCGGCAACGGCAGGCGATGCTTGCGCTGGTCAGAGTTCATGAGTTCGAGTGTACTTTGTCATCCTCACAAAAAATAGCAAACGAAACCCGCGGGTCGGTCGGAATGCCCATTCCACTGACCAATCTAACTTATTGTGGACGACCGGGTGCCCTCGATAAGAGAAGCGTAAGAGAAGCGGAAGAGAGTGTAAAAATAGAAATGATGTGATGAAATCGCCCGAGCCAACAAAACTGCGCTCGCACGCGCACGTGGACTCGCATGTATCTTTAGACCCGCGCGCGTGTGACGTGACCACGGCAACCACATCAGCAGATGCAACGGCGCAGTACTCGGCGATCGTGCTGGGCGCGACGGGGAACGTGGGCGGGCGCATCGTGCAGCTTCTGATCAGGAGCCCGCTGTGCAAGAAGGTGGTGGTGGTGACGCGCCGCAAGGCCGACGCCTTCTCTGACCCCAAGGTCTCCGAGGTGGTGGTCAACATGGACCGGCTCGAGGAGGAGGTTGCGCCGCACGCCCAGGGAGTCGACGTCGCGCTGGCCGCGTTCGGCGTCGGCAAGGGCAGCGCGAAAATGCCTGAGGAGGAGTTGCGCAAGATCGAAATCGCCTACCCGCTGGCCTTTTGCCGCGCCGCCAGGGCTGGAGGCGCTCGGGTGTGCGGGGTCATGACGGCAGCGGGCGCGGACCCCGAGGCCGGAATGAAATACGCGAAGATCATCGGCGAGAAGGAGAAGGCTGTCGAGTCCGTCAAGTTCGACTTCCTTGGGGTGTATCGTCCCGCCGTCATTCTCGGCAACTCCAACACGCCGGGCTCCCTTGGCTGCGTCATGCCACTGCTGCACTGGGCTATGCCGTCCAGGTACCACTCGATCCACAAGAACGACCTCGCGCGCGCGATGGTGGCGCAGTCGGAGCAGGCGTTCCTCGCGCTCCCGCAGGATAACGCTTCCAACGACAAGGAGGCGACCGTGAAGATCCTGGAGTACAAGGAGATGGAGCCCTTCTTCGTCAAGGGCGAGAGCGACGAGCCTTGAGCAGCAGCAAGCTGCTTGTGTTGGGAGGGTGATGGAGAATTGCAGTCCGGAAGCTTACCGTCGGGCACGCTTTTCGGGTTGCAGGGCCGCGTATACTATGATGAAGGAATCAATGTCTGCCGGGAACATCACCGAACTGATTGACTCGCTCACGCCCAAGGAGCAAGAGGCTGTCTGCGACTTCATCCTCTTCTTGAGAAGCGGTAACAGGGCTTCCGCATCGCCATTCCTTAGTGCAGTGGACGAGTTCATTGAACAGCATCCAGAGCTACTCCGCCGCCTCGCGCAGTGACCATCTACCCAACCGTCGACGAGGTTGTGGCCGCGCACCGGCGGTTGCTCGAAAAATTCGGCGGCTTGCCCGGCATCCGTGATCGTGGAGCTCTCGAAGCCGCCATCTTTAGGCCGCAGGCCGGCTATTATGATGACTTGATCCAAGAAGCCGCAGCCCTCTGGGAAAGCTTGTCGCAAAATCATCCCTTCATCGACGGTAATAAACGAGTCGCCGTCACCGTGGCCGGGGCCTTCCTAAAAGTGAATCGCTGGCGACTTGAATTCGACGATTTGGAGGCATATCAATTTGTCATGAAGCTGTACGAGAGCGGCGGGATGCGATTTGCCAACCTCGCCGCCTGGCTCCGTGCCCATGTGGTTCCCGATTGAGGCAAATTCCTATACGAACCACTCGAACGGGCTTCTGGCCCCACCCATCCATCCATCCACCCAATTCACACCTGCTCGGCAACGCTTTCGGATTTCATTTGGACAAGGGCAGATCAGGCTGGTCGACTTCCCGTGTTTCACTGCGCGCAAGCCCGAGAATTGATAAACTCGCGTGAGACGACCTGCGCGCAAGGTGCAATGGTCTGGTGGCGGTGATGGCAAACCTGCAGGATGACAAATCGACCCCGCACCAGTCGGCCTTCGTGGCCGGCCACGCCGTCCCCAAACCCACCAGAATTCTTTTTTGGGTCTTCACCGTGCTTTTCTGCCTGGAGATGACCTTCACCGCTTACTACGAGCTATTGCCACAGGGCGCGCAGGCGTTCGCCCGCCTCGGCTTTCCCAACGGCTACTTCCGCTTCGAGCTTTCATTGGCCAAGCTGGTGGGAGTCGCCGTGCTACTTGTCCCCATGGTACCCGCGCGGCTCAAAGAGTGGGCCTATGCCGGCTTCGCCATCAACCTCGTCTCGGCAATCATTGCCCACACTTCCATAAGCGATCGCTCGCTGGCGTTTGTCCCTTCGACCCTTACCAGTGTGTTATGGGCGGCCTCCTACTTCTTCTGGCGCCGCCTGCAAACCTCGCAGTCGAAGAACGAGCACGCAATCACGTGAACCGCAAGCCAAGTGAGTCCGACGGGACGCCCGCCCAGACCACCGGCGCAGTCTCGGGAGAGTTTGTCACCCGGGTGTTCGAGTACGACGGTGGAAGGCAGGTCACGGTTTACGTTCCACCGGACCCGCCTGACGCGATTGTCTTCGCCGGTGACGGCCAGCGAATCTCGAAGTGGAGCCGGTTGCTCGAGAAGGCCGACGTACCACCCACCATGATTGTCGGTGTACATGGGCTGACGGACGAGATGCCGCGGCTCCATGAGTACTCACCGGGCTTTGAGCCGGAGCGCTTCGCGGCACACGAGAAGTTCTTCGTCGAGGACGTTCGCCGATGGACGGAGTCGCAGTTTGGCGTGGCGCTGCGCCCTGAACGTACCGCGGTGTTCGGCGTCTCGGCGGGTGGAGAGCTGGCGCTCGCTCTTGGGCTTCGGCATCCACATTCCTACGGCGCGGTCCTCTGTGCCTCGCCTGGCGGCGGTTACAAGCCGCCCGCCGTTATGCCGAGCCCGCTTCCGCGCATCTACCTTGTCGCCGGCACCCAGGAGCCGTTCTTCCTCGAGAACGCCAGGAGGTGGGTAGACGCCCTGCGCGAGGCAGATGCGGATGTCCTCATGCATGAGCGGGCCGGGTCGCACGGTGGCGCATTCTGGAGAGAAGAGTTCCCGCTGATGGTGGCGTGGGCATTCGGACGGTGAGCGTCTTCCGTTGTGAGCCCCGGAGGGGCGGAAGAAAGTAGCCCACGGCGGAGCGCAGCGGAACCGTCGGTGGCCGGCATCCCCCAGGAGAAGTCGTGGAACGGAGAGATGAGAGATTTGTCTGCATTCGCGTGCGGTGTCATCGCACTCCGCTACGCTTCGCACGGGCCCTCGGCAGAGTGGCACTGAATCACCCTTTCGTCCGTTAACCCCGGACTTACGTCGCGGGGCTACCCTCTGCCGCACCTCCGGCGCTGGCGGGAGCACTGGAGTGGTCTGGCCTGACGCGCGTATTTGGGAACTGGCGCCACGCCTGAAGGGATACGAGCCCCGGCGCGAGAATACGCATTCTGGGCGTCGTCTGGGGTCGGCCGAGCTTGTCAAGGAATTGGAAAAGCTGTTGCTGCGTCGGCTGCGAAAGCAAAAGGGCGACCGCCCCGCGAAGTAGGAGCGCGATCAGAGGCAGCCAACGCTTGTCTTCGGAGCTTGATGGAGAATTGCAGTTCGGAAACGTTCCGTCGGTCACGCTTTTTGGTCACGCTTTTTAGGATTTCGGGGGGCGCCTAGAAGGTGCCAGGGGACGAGCGACCCGCCCTGCTTAATTCTTACCTATCATGGATGTTCCTGAGCTCTCATTCACCTCTTCGGATTCGCGAGTGGCAAATCCCGCTGGACGCCGTGCTTCGATTTCCGGCGGTTGATGTCGGATGCACTTTTCGCCACGTCCGTTTCAAACAGATCCTTTATACGAGGTCGCAAATAAGCCCACAATGCTTCTCCGAGTACAGCAATGGGATCGTTGGCGACGCGAACAGTCGGCGGCCGCACCGGTTCCTTACCTCGCCGGCCAGCATCCCCCTTACTGAATTCACCGATGGGAACAGAGACATTCACACCGGGAAACAAAGCTACGGTTGCTATTCTCGCTTGCTTGAGTCGGAGATGCACGAGCGGATCTGCTAACTTCGCGTCGACCAGGACGGACGCCTCATCAAGCGCGATGTCGCAGCTTGGAGGATCTTCTAGCCTGAGGGGCCGCATCAATTCTCTCGCAACCAACCTGCCGAGCCCGTCGAAACTCGACGTCCAAACAACTCGCTCGCCTATTCCCCCGACCACATATGCCCAAGCCGTGATCTCTGGCCAGCGCTCGGCGTTGTCCTCTGCAAGGCTCAGAGCCGGCGCACCCCCCGCTGCAATCGTGGCTAGGTAGCCAGCCAGCAAGGCGAGAATGGGCCTACGCCGATCCCGATCCTCAGGTGCCGTCGTCCTAAGTTCGGTTAGGACGCGATCGAACAGTTTCAGGCGCGACTCGGGCCGCAACTGGGGAAGCTCCACAAAGCTGCTGGCCACGTCCGCGTATCGCAAAAGTGGAGAGGCAAACCGCTCAGCTTCGTATGGGTCGTGCCGCGAGCGTGCTTCCCTCAGGGCCCGAATGCTTGCAACGATTGGGAACACACCGCTCTCCGACGCTCTGCCGGGCGCCTCCAGTAGAGCAAGCCAGATCGGGCGGAGCGCCGCTCTGACCGTGTCAGTGCGGCTCTCTCGTTGAGTCTTCTCCAGCCTCAGTAGTTTGTTCGCTGCATCAAATCGCCTGGCAATTTCAATGTCTGCAATGCTAGGCCAAAGTGCCTTCGAACGACTGACCGCGTAGCTGAGAGTTGCCAAGCAGGCAGAGAAGCGAAGACTTGTCATAGGCTTCCCTGTCAAAAGTTGTGCTTCCGCGATAGCCAGACCGCTCCAAGCTGCCTCAAGGCCCCCCAACTCGGGCGTGTATTTCTGTGGTTCGGAATCGCCTTTGGAGGATTGATCGAAGAGGTCCGGTGTAAGGAGATAACACCACGACGTTAGCGGCGAAAGGTCCCCTCGAAGATAAGCAACCCGACCAAACAGGCGCCTACTCTCCTCATCACGCACTACAATGGCGAGCGGACGTACCGGATCTCCGAGGTCCTGACCCTTTTCCCACAGGACACCCGTAGCGCCAGGTGCAAGGTACGCACCTCTCCAGTAGGTGGGCGAGCCAGCTTCCTTGCCAGCCAGCAGTTCGTTCAGGTCATCTTCGCTCGCAACTGTGTACATGACCTCTGAGCGCATAACTCACCAGATGCTCCCACCAACTTTTGAGTACGCTCCCGCCAAAACTTGCGGCAGCTGATTTGTGTAATAAATATCCAGACTCGTCTTCGCGCGCGTGACAACCGTGTAGTAATGCTCTGAACTGTGGTACGCACTCAGGTCATCGCAGAAGAGCCAATGGACCGCCCTAAACTCCAATCCTTTAGTCCCCTGAATCGTGAGAATGCAGATGGGAGCGGCCGGGTCGAAGGACGGATCTTAGCCCTGCTCGCCCTCGTCGCGCGCCCGAATAACCTTCGACCTTCCCACCAGGTCGGGGTCAGCTTCGAGATGCCTAAAAACCACATCGCGGTCATCTCTTCGAGCGACTATGATGCCGAGTTTATCCCCGGCTTTCAGAAGGTCAGCATAAACACGAATCTGATCCTTGAGCTTCGCTGCCATTAAGTCCATTTGCTCGGTTTTTCCGAGGGGCCTCTCTTGTATGTCAATCGTAGCTGGCGAAGGCCCTTGATAGTGCTCAGTTGATGCCAAGCTCTTTCCTGCGGTAGGAACGAAGATCCGGTCAGCCATGCGGCAAATCTCGGGTGCAATTCGGTAGTGGAATGGCAAGGCCTTCTCATGGGACGCCAGGATGATCTTGCGCACCTCGGGCAAGCCATCCAATCCGGCAAAGATCCTCTGTCTGTCATCGCCGACGACAAACAAAACGGAACTCCATTGCGCGAGTAGTGCAACCTCTTCGGGAAGCAGGTCTTGCGCTTCGTCTATGAAGAGGGCGTCATATTTTGGAACACGCCCTCTGCGCTGAAAGGGCAGTGCCCCCGCCGCGAGCCGCTGCTTCCATATGTTCAGGTCATTCTCGGCTGGCGGCAGTTGTTCCTCGTGTTGGGCATACAGCCATCGTATCCAAGATTCAATAGTCGTCACCAAGGCCTCAGGAAAAATCTCGCGGTTTTCCGCGTCGTAGCAGCCCGTTTTGACAAATTCCACCAATGCACGCGTGAACGTCAGAACCAAGACGTTAGGCATGTCCTGAGTCCGAACAAACTGAGCGCGTCTAAGCAGCACATTCGTCTTGCCCGAGCCAGGCGGACCTACAATCAGCCAACTCTCTTGAAGAGGCAGCTTCTCTATAAGCTCCAGTTGGTGTATGTCCAGTTGGTTTTTTTGAACCCACCATAGACTCATAGTCTCTTCCTTCGTCTGCCGCTACCCCCCGTCGCCCACTCGGGGACGGATGAGATCCAACGCCAATCTTCCCAGCGAGACCTCCGCG
>JBEKOS010000204.1:0-12765 GCA_049521535.1 Terriglobales bacterium
AATGATCCGCTCATTGATTGCCAATATGGGCACCGACCTGGAAGCTGGCGGCTTCCTGTGCTATAGCGCCTGCCGAGCGGCAGATGAGAATCTTCCCGAAGCGTTTGAAAAAGCCCTGATGGCAAAGTATTTCACGTCGAGAGCCGCAGTTAAGGCTGCCTCGGATGCGGTTCAAATCCACGGCGCCGCTGGGTGTCACGGATCGTCGCCAGTTTCGCGCTACTATCGCGATTCCAAGATCATGGAGATCATTGAAGGCACCACACAGATCCATGAGCACCTTCTCGGAGGGATGTTTGTCCGGCGAGCTAGAAAGTAGTCGTCAGCTTTCATCCGGCAGCCGTCAGCATGAGGATTGCGCTGCAGGCTGAGAGCCGAAAGCTCGCAGCCGACGGCCTAAAGCCGAAATGGAATCTCATACCCCAACGATTGCAACAAAGGCAGATCTCGAGCGGATTGCTGAATTCAACAGCACCGATGCGCCCTTCCCGGATCATGCCACACTTCAAGAGTTGATCGAAGCGCAGTTCGCCGAACACGCCTCGGCGACTGCCTTGATCTGTGAGCACGATAAGGTCTTCGGCGCGCCGTCGCTTACATGTGCCGAACTGAATCAGAAGGCCAATCAACTGGCACATTCGCTGCGTGCTTCGGGAATCAAACCGGGAGACATTGTTGCCTTGTTGGTGGAGCGCTCATTCGCCATGATGACAGGCATCCTGGGGATCCTTAAGGCAGGAGGTGCTTACCTGCCTTTGTCGCCCGACAACCCGCCAGCCCGCACCGATTACATGCTCAAGGATGCAGGGGTCAGGGTCCTGCTGGTGCACGCCAAGACGGCCACCAAGACCACGTTCGACGGCTCGATTGTCAACCTCGACGATCCCGGCCTCTATGCTGGACCCCGGGAAAATCCGGCCATCGTCAATCTGGCGAGTGATCTCGCCTATGTGATTTATACATCTGGCTCGACCGGCAAACCCAAGGGAGTCATGATCGAGCACCGCTCGGTGGTGAATCGTCTGCACTGGATGCAGTGCGCCTATCCGATTGGCAGAGACGACGTCATCCTGCAGAAAACTCCCTATTACTTCGACGTCTCAGTGTGGGAGCTTTTCTGGTGGGCCCTGCAGTCAGCGAGGCTTTGCTTCCTCATGCCGGGAGGCGAAAGGATGCCGCTCGCCATCGTTGAGACGATCAGGAAACACCGTATCACCGTATTGCACTTCGTTCCCTCCATGCTGAACGTCTTCCTCGAGTATTTGGATGGAAAGGACGATCGCGTTCTGGAAGGCCTGGCATCAGTCCGGCGAGTGTTCGTGAGCGGTGAAGCTCTGGCGCTCAGTCACGTTGAGAAGTTCAATAACACCCTGGGAAACAAGACTGGGGCGCGGCTTACGAATCTCTATGGCCCCACCGAGGCGACGGTTGACGTTAGTTACTATGATTGCCCGACCCATAATTACTTAGAAAAGGTTCCAATTGGCAAGCCCATCCATAACACGAGGCTCTACATTATCGGGAACGGCCAGCAGGTGGCGATTGGAGAGGACGGCGAGTTATGCATCGCCGGGGTCGGGCTGGCGCGTGGCTACCTGAATAGCCAGGCGCTGACCGACGAAAAGTTCGTTGATAATTTTGGCGGCGTGAGAGAGAGGCTTTATCGTACCGGCGATATTGCCCGCTGGCTGCCTGACGGCAATATTGAATACCTGGGCCGGGAGGATTTTCAGGTCAAGATCAGGGGCCTGCGGATTGAACTGGGTGAAATTGAGAATACCGTCAGAGGCTTTCCCGGCGTTGCCGACTGCGTTTGTGTGGCCCGGAAGTACTCGGAGAGCGTGATTTTGATCATCGCTTACCTGGTGTGCAAATCGGAAGTGGAGATTGGAGGCTTGAAACAGTATCTTAAGCAGCACCTTCCCGACTACTCCATTCCCAACCACTTTGAGATACTCAAAGAATTGCCGTTGACGCCGAACGGGAAAGCCGATCGCAAGGCACTGCCGGAGCCGTCATTTAAATGAGGCCTCGAGTGCGGGCGCTGGCATCGTTTTCTATACCAATCCATTCATACGATGAATAACGAACTTGATATCGCAGTTGTTGGCATGGCCGGGCGCTTTCCTGGCGCGCGCAACCTCTATGAGTTTTGGCGCAACCTGGCCGAGGGGGTTGAGTCGATCACGCAGTTTTCCGACGAGGAATTGCTCAGTGGAGGAGTGCCCGCGGCTTACGTGGACAATCCGGACTATGTGAAGGCTGCGCCCATCCTGGAAGATCCGGGCAAGTTTGACGCCGATTTCTTCGGTTTCCTGCCCTCGGAAGCCAGGACCATGGACCCTCAGCATCGCATTCTCCTTGAGCTCGCGCAGGAGGCGCTTGAAGATGCCGGCTATGATCCGAATCGCTATCCGGGCCGCATCGGAGTTTTCACCGGGTCCGCTTTCAACACCTATTTCATGGATTGCAGGCTTGGTAGCCAGTTTGCACAGGAATACATTCCTACGCTGATCGCTTCGGACAAGGACTTTCTCAGTACCCGTATCTCCTACAAGCTCAATTTAAAGGGACCCAGTCTCACGATTCAGACGGCCTGCTCCACCTCGATGGTCGCGGTCCATCTGGCACGACAAAGCCTGTTAAATGAGGAGTCGGATATGGCTCTGGCGGGGGCCATATCCGTGCGAGTCCCTCATCGAGTGGGCTACTTCTGTGGTGGTGGCGGAGTGGTTTCGCCGGACGGCCACGTAAGGGCCTTCGACGCCAGTGCAAATGGAACGGTTTTCGGAAGCGGCGGAGGCATTCTGGTATTGAAACGCCTTGCGGACGCTCTCGCGGATGGCGACAACATCCATGCGGTGATCAAGGGCTCCGCGATTAACAATGACGGCTCAGAAAAGGCGGGTTACACAACGCCAAGCGTCAACGGACAGGCGGACGTGGTGGTGGAAGCGCTGGCAAATGCCGCAGTAGAAGCAGACAGCATCACTTATATCGAGGCCCATGGCTCCGGAACGCCGGTCGGGGACCCAGTCGAGATCAGGGCGCTGACCAAGGCTTTTCGCAACTTCACGCAACGTACCGCTTACTGCGCCATCGGTTCGGTAAAGACCAATGTGGGGCATCTCGATGCGGCGGCAGCGGTCGCCGGCATGATTAAGACCATCCTAGCCCTCAAGCATCGCACGCTTCCGCCCAGTTTGCACTTCAGGCAGCCCAATCCCGAAATCGATTTCAGGAGCACGCCGTTCTACGTCAATACGCAATTGCGGGACTGGACGAGCGCCGGCCCTAGAAGAGCCGGCGTAATGTCCACTGGCATGGGGGGCACCAATGCGCACGTCGTGCTCGAAGAAGCGCCTGAATTGCAGCCAGCCTCCAGCATTGCGTCATCACAACTGCTGGTACTCTCGGCCAGGACGGCGGCGGCTCTCGACCACACCAGTCGCCGCTTGCGCGAATTCCTGGAGCGCAACGACTCGGTAGATCTGAACGACGTGGCCCACACCTTGCGTGTCGGGCGTCGCACGTTTCCACACCGACGGTGCTTCGTCTCTTCCAGTCGAGAAGACGCCATTGCCGCTCTCGCAGAAGAAAAGCCCAGGCGAGTTTACTCCAGTGTGACGAACGAATCCGAAGGAAGCCACCGGCCAGTGGTTTTTCTTTTTCCGGGTATCGCAGATCACTATGTCGGCATGGGTCATGGACTCTACCAAGAGTGGCCGGTGTTCCGTCAGGCGGTTGATCGATGTGCCCAAATCCTCGAACCATACCTTGGGACTGATATTAGGAAGGTTCTATACCCCGATGGCCAGGCATGGAAAAGCCAGGGCAATAGCAAAGGCATCGACCTCAAGAAGATGCTGGGGCGCGGTGCGGAAGCGCCGCCCGACCCCCACACCGAGCAGTTGAACCAGACTCTTTTCGCCCACCCGGCGTTGTTTGCCATCGAATATGCCCTCGCCCGGCTTTGGCAGGCGCTCGGGATCACACCCGCTGCCATGATCGGCCACAGCATGGGGGAATATGTCGCTGCCTGCCTCGCCGGGGTGCTTTCGCTGGAAGATGCGTTACGTTTGATTGCGACGCGAGCCAGGCTGGTCAATGATCTGCCTCAGGGCGCGATGCTTGCCGTCAACCTTCCGGAGAAGGATGTGCTTCCCCTGCTGAGCGGCGATCTATCCATCTCGTTGATCAATGGCCCGGCATTGTGCATTGTTGCGGGTCCCGCTACTGCTGTGGCTGAGTTTGAGCAGCGGTTGCAGGCGAAGAACATCATTTCCCGGCGCGTTCAGAATGCCCATGCCTTTCATTCGCGAATGCTCAGCCCGATCGTAAGTGCGTTCGAGATGGAAGTAAGGAAGGTCCGGTTGAACGAGCCCGCAATTCCTTACGCGTCAAATGTCACGGGCAGATGGATTACGGCCCGCGAAGCCACCAACCCATCTTATTGGGCAATGCACACGGATCATCCCGCCAGGTTCAGCGATGCCCTGCAGGAGCTTTGGCGATTGAAGAATCCCATCTTGTTGGAGGCTGGGCCCGGTCGAACGCTTGGCGTGTTGGCCATGCAGCACCCAGACCGCCAAAATTCAACAGACCCATTGGCCATCTCCTCCATCCGGCACAGTTATGAGAACCAATCCGATGTTGAATTCCTGTTGCAGGGCATCGGCAGGCTTTGGCTCTCCGGAGTTGAGGTTAACTGGGAGAGCATGTATCCCGGGAAAAAACGGCGCCGGGTATCGCTGCCGACTTATCCATTTGAGAGGCAGAACTATTGGATAGACAGAACCTCGTCGGAGGTCGGTCCTTCATCGGTGGCCGAATACAAAGGCGCGTCCTCTGGGCCGACGACTAGCGAACAGAAACTAACGACGCCCGCTGCCAGCCTGGACAATTGGTTCTATGCCCCGAGTTGGAAACGAACTCACTTTCCGAGTGACGCGTTTGATGCTGCTCGCTTTCAGCCCGCATTTTGGGTGGTGATAGGGGATCGATACGGGGGCGGCAGCCGCATGAAAGCGAAACTTGAGGCTGCCGGAATGCGGGTGGCATTTGTTCGCTTCGGCAAGACGTCGGCCCAATATCCCGACGGCTCATTCGACGTCAATCCTGCGGGCGTTGAAAGTTATTTGGAGTTAATTCAAGAGTTGGAACGGCGGGCAGCCGGCTTGCCTATCAATATCATCCATCTTGGCAGCCTGGTCCGAATCGATGAGGAGGCCGCCCAGTCTGCGTTCTACTCCACCAGCCAGAATTTTAGTTTCTTTAGCCTGTTATACATCGTCCAGGCAATAGGCGAGCTCTCGACTTCCAGTACCTTCAAAATTGGTGTTATTTCGAACCGCTTGCATTCAGTCACCGGTGAAGAAGACGTCGCTCCGGCGATGGCAACGGTGCTGGGCCCTTGTGGCGTGATTCCCAAGGAATACCCGAATATCAAGTGCTTCAGCATTGATCTCTCGGATAGCAAGCCGATTGATGGCCTGCCTGACGAGGTCCTCACGAATATCATTTCCGAGTTCGCTGAGAAAGAGGGACCCGGTAGCCCGATCATTGCCTACCGCGGTCAGTATCGGTGGGAGCGGTGCCTCGAATCGGTCAGTCTGAAGGAGTTTCTTCCTCACTCAGAGGTAGGTGCGGCGGCTGCGATCGGTCGCCTGAAGCCTGGTGGCGTATATCTGATCACGGGAGGAACCGGCGGGATCGGCCTGTCCATTGCCGGGTACCTGGCTGGAGCGTGCCGGCCCAAGTTAGTGCTGACCAGAAGGTCTCCGTTCCCAAACAAGTCCAGTTGGAACGAATTGCTGAAGGCGCCGGGTACGCCGGCTCCCATTCTCAAGACGATCACCGCCCTCACGGACCTTGAAAAAGCGGGTGCGGAAGCTGAGGTCCTCGTCGCCGACGTCGCCAACCGGGAACAAATGCAATCAGTGGTAGCTGAAACGCTCGCGAAGTACGGAACCATTAACGGAGTCATCCATTCCGCCGGTGTTGTCAAAGCGGGCTTAATTCAGGCCAAGACCAGGGAAGCCGCGGACCACGTGATGGCGCCCAAAGTTCAAGGTGCCATGATCCTGTTCGACCTTCTGCTAGATGTCAAACCTGATTTCATGGTCCTGTTCTCATCGACGGGCTCGATTCTTACCCCGTATGCGGAGTCCGACTACAGCGCCGCAAATTGCTTTCTCGATGCTTTTTCCAGCTTTGCCACCGCGCATGGAGGCTTTCACACCCTCACCATCAATTGGCCCGGCTGGAAGGAAGTCGGCATGCTAGCTGACCTCGCGATTCCGGCCGGTCTGGAGGCTTGGAAGCAGGCTGCCCTCGATAGGGCAATCACGCCGCAGGACGGTGTAAAGGCATTCGGTCGCGCTCTAAATTCGAACCTCACGCAAGTTATTGTCAGCCCGGAGAACATGGGGGATTTGCTGAAAGCCTCCGAAGCAGCGTTTGGTCCGGCGAAGGAACTCCTGCACCCGCAGCATGGAGAGAGAGCGGTTCGGCCAGCCGAGGCTCAGTCGGATGAAGCGGTCCAACCGACGGACCCGGTGGAGAGGACGCTCGTCGAAATATGGAGGGCCGTGCTGGGTTTCGAGAGAATCGGCGTTCACGAGCAGTTCTTCGCATTGGGCGGACACTCTTTTCTTGCGATGCAGGTCGTTTCCAGAATTCGCTCCAGATACCCTGTGCCCTTTACGTTGAAAGACTTTTTTGAGTGCCCTACCATTGAACAAGCGAGTTCCTTGATTCAGGCAAGGATGCTTGAAAAAGTCGAAGGCCTCAGCGATGACGAGGTGCGTCGGTTGCTTTCGGAGGACTAGGCGGTGCGGCGCTCCACGCGAAGGCTACGCCCATCCTCAGCAATACCAATGTCGCCGAATTCGTTCAACAAGAATTGCAAAACTCCTGGAGCGGTCGGGTTGCCATCTTATTGTGGTGTACGTCCAATCAGAATGCGACGAACTCTGGGCTTACTGACGCTTTGGCTAGTTGTTGGAGTGCTGGCCAATGCCGATGACCGCATTGACCTGAAAGTGGATACGTCGGAGGCCGACGCTGTTCTGGCCATTCTGGAACTGCGGCGCGCGGGCAAACCGGTTGATGCAGCCGCCTGGGAGAAGCTGTTTTCCACCGAACCCTATGTGCGGCTAAAAGAACGGGAAGCTTCGCTAAAGCGCGACTTCACGGACGATGATTTCAAGAAATTCGTATTGTCTGCCGATCTGGTACATCGCGTTCCGGAGCTGCGGCGCACTCTGGAGGCATGGAAAAAGGCCGACCTGCGCGCTGCTGCGCAGAGGATCATGGTTTACCTGCCTGCGGACGCGCGCATTCACAGCAAGGTATATCCGGTCATCAAGCCGAAAACGAATAGCTTTGTCGTCGATGTACAGAAGAACCCGGCCATTTTCCTCTATCTTGACGCCAAGGTGACGGAGGCGCAGTTTGAGAACACGGTCGCGCATGAACTGCACCATATTGGCTATTCCAGCGTCGAAGCCCAAACAGAGGTCGTGCTGAAGACGGTCCGGACGTGCATCCCCATGCGGTCAGCGATCCCGCAGACCACGAGCGTTGGGACCACGACATGTCAAACTTCAACCAGAACCTGCTGCGGCTGAATCGGTTCTTTCTAGATATCATTCAAGGCAAGCTGTCACCTGACGAACAGCGGGAGCAGGCAGGGTCCTTTTTTGGCGTGCAGGGACCGTGGTACACCGTCGGATACAAAATGGCGGTGATGGTCGAGAAGCGCTACGGTCGGACTTCTTTGATCGAGTGCATGATCGACCAGCGCAAGCTCCTCCGCCGCTACAACATGGCAGCCGCATTCTACAACTCCACCCACGCAGACAAGCTCGAACGCTGGCCGCAGGAATTGCTGGATGCCATCGGCGGAAAGGCCGAGCCGGAACCTGAACCCGCTGGGCCGCGAGATCCCGCGGCGATCTAGCAAAACTTTGGCCACAGATTTACACGGGTCTTCACTGATTCGGGAAAAAGCCGAACTGATCCCCTTACAACTACCGATCCAGCCTTACCGTCGACGCCACCTCCATGAGCCGTTCGGAGGCCTTTGGTCCGCTTGCCTTGAGCAGCCAGATGTTGCCCCGAGTCATCAGAGTAATGCCGGCAAGGTCAGGTGCCGAAATCATGACCGCGTTGTGTCCCGCGATTTGCTTCTTGACTGGCTTGCCCTTGATTCCCGCATCTTCCAGATACTTTGCCAGATCCGGATTGTCGGATGCGGGCAGGGAATCTGACAGGCTTTGCACTTCGACCAGTTCGTGTTGCGGCCCTTCCATGGCTACTACGGTTTCATCCGGCCAATCCGCATCGAGCTTCGTGAAGCGGAATGACGTGGGCTTGGACACTACGAGCCCCATCCACGAATTGCGGTAGGTGTTCGCTTCGACCACATACGGTTTCGCGTCGTCCGGGACCACCACATGCTTGCCGTTGACCGTGTATTCGAGGATTTGAATGTCGATATTGCCGGCCAGTTTGGCCAGCGAACCCACTTGGGTGATTGTTCCCTCTTCGAGAGAGGTGGTGAAGAAACTGATGCGTGCAGCATCGGCGGGACCGGGCGAGTAGAGAGCGCTGTCCAGCGGCACCCAGGAATCTCCATCCAGCACATCGATCCAAGCATGGCCTCCCCAGCTTCCGTCCGCATAGGCGTAGCCGATCCTTACCCGCGAAGGGATTCCGGTCGCCCGCGCCAGCGCGCCGAGCAGGACTGCATATCCAATGCAGGTGCCACGGCGGTCTCGCGCAACTTCCGAGGCCGGTACTACGGCGATTCCCAGGTCGAAGTGCATATTCTGATGCGTCCAGTTCTGCAAGCCTCTTGCCGAGCGAAACAGGTCTTTGTCGTTAACGACCACATCCGCGGCGATGCGCTGGACATTGGCATCATCCGCTTGCAGCAACGCATTGGGCGAGAGAAATGGCGCCAGCGCGGGAGTCATTCGCACCGGCCGCTCCGCGACCCCGTTCGCAGGAAGAGCAGGACGGCGTATTTCAAGGATTACGTGGTCAGGCGTCTTGTCCAAAATGGTCTGATTCTCGGCGGCAAGGTCTGGCCATCCGAGTTCAGGTTTCCGATGGTTGATACGGATCTTAAGCCCTTCAAGCAGGCGCTCTTCCGGAAGGCGAATATTGGAATGCACAACCGTCCGAGCGAAGGATTCCGCCGGAATTGAAGCGCCGGCGGTATTGTCGGCTACCTTGGCTTCCGAGCGGATCGCTTCAAGGTCGCCGAATGCGCTCGGCACCAACTGGCGCAGAAGCCATCCGTCTCTGTCCAGCCAGAGCGTGGCTTTACCCGGCATTTCGCTGATAGCCTGTTCCACCTTCAAGCTCGGCCAGTGATTCGTCCCAATGGTAAGTTCCTCATCCCCGACGAGGGTCTCGGTGATCGTTGCGACGACGCCCAATTCGGGGTAGAACGTCTGGTATGAGATGGTATCCCCGGTTGATTTAAGATGTGCCAACACGAGCCGCCGCCCTGCTTCCGGTCCCAGCAGGTTGCCGGTGAAGGGCAAATCTCGCTCGTAGGTCTTTCCCCCGGTGCTGGTCGCAATGTGAATTTGTGACGCCTTCACGCTCGCTTCGGTATGGGTGGTTTGATTTGAGCTGGTCATTTCCGTCTTCACCCCTAGCAGGCTGCCATCACTGCCTTCCTCATATTGAGAACTGAATTTCATCTCCAGCTTGCTGCCCAGTCGATTGAAGACAAATTGGCTTTCGATCAGGGTATCCACATCGTGGTTCGCGGATAATTCGGCCTTTTCGTGATAGAAGCCCGCCGGCTGCCCGCTAAGCAAAGACTGTGCCCATATCTCCTTGGATGGCATATCGGGCGTTTCGGCAGGGTTTTCTTGTGCGAGCAGGCTGAGCGAGAGTAATAGGAGAACCACGAGACGCAACGCGATTACCTCCGTTCTTGCTTCCGGTTGTTGGAACCGTTGACGTGAATCCATGTGACCTCCAATCGGATTTGCTTTTCTGCAACAGATAGTCTTAAAAATCAGGAAGTCTTACAGGAGCCCGGCGCATTTCTTGTTTCGCCTGCAAAAAAATAATCTGTAAGATCATGCAACGCGGCGAGACCATATCTCTGAGAACCGAACTTCGGGAAATGAGAGGATGACGTGTCCTTGGAGCCGCAATTGAGTGGAGCCGGATCGGCACTGGCTGCGACAGACGAAAAGGTCATGGAAGTCGATAGGCGCAATGAACTCGAGAGACAGTATGAAGGGCTGTGGCGCGAGTATGGCGCCAGCCTGTCCCGCCTGGCGGCGTCGTATGAATGCCTGCCACACGCCCGCGAAGACCTGCTGCAAGAGATTCGGCTTGCCATCTGGACTGCTTTGCCTCGCTTTCGAGGCGAGAGTTCCTTGCGCACGTTTGTCTATCGCATCGCTCACAACCGAGCGCTTACGCACGTCTGGCGTCGAGGTGCGCGAGTTCCGATCACGAACGAAATACAAGAACCGGCCGATGATCGCCCCAACCCTGAGTCCTCCGTTGTGCGGGCGGCGGAGGAAGCCCGACTGATGGTGGCGGTTCGCGGCCTGCCGGTCGCTTACCGTCAGACCATTACCATGGCGCTTGAAGATCTGCCGCTGGCCGAAATCGCTGCCGTACTCGGGATTACAGAAAATAACGTCGGGGTCCGTCTGAATCGCGCGCGGAAAATGCTGCGCGAGAGGTTAGGAGGGAAGCAGTGAATAGCAACATAGAGCTCGAATCCTGGCGCGCAACATGGAAAAATGCCACCGCCGCGCAACCGGAAGCCAGCTTCGACCTGTGGCGTGAAGCCCGGCGACACGAAAGAAGGTTACGCGCCCAGTACGTTTCCTCCCTCGGCTTCGCCGTGGCATTGATGGGTTTCGCCGCATTGGTTCTCCGTCGTAACAATACGGTCGAGACCTTGGTATGGGCGATCGTGGTCTGGCTTACTACGCTCTTAGCCACCGCATTTTCGATTCAGAACTGGCGCGTTCTGTGGAGGTCCGTGGATCAGTCAACCGCGGATTTTGTGGCCGCCTACCGTGGGCGTTGCGTGGCAATGCTGCGGGCCGTTCGCTTTGGCTACGGTCTGCTGGCATGCCAATTGACAATCTCGGTGCCGTGGCTCACGTTGGATTTCCATCACAGTGGCGCATCTGGCCGGTTCGGCCCCGGACGATATGCATTCAGCATTGGGCTGCTCGGGCTGCTAACGGCAGCCTATCTGTACGCGTTCCGGAGGTTCCGATGCCGCGCTATGCGCGAACTGGCAAGACTCGAAGAATTTGATCAAAGCACCGCGCGGGATGAAGTGGACAAACTGGCATCATTCTAATCCGGTTATCGCGAGGCAGAAATCTTGTTTATCTCTGAGACGGGTACCGCAAAGGCGCCCACAAAGGCGCTGCGCTTGCCATGCAGTTCCCAAGTCATGCCCAGGTTGTCGCCGCGATATTCATCCGTGACCGCGACCACTGGCATGAAGTGTGCCAGGCCGGTCAGGGGCGGATAATAGGTTTCTTCGTTGCCACACAGATGATCCCCGTGGTTAAGTGCGCGCGTCTTAACAGTGATGTCATAGCCGGCGCGCAGCATGGCCACGCCGTGGCTTGGAATCGCGAGTTCCACTGGCGCGCTTTCCACTCGAACAATCTGCGCCGTTAGTTCTCCGCCAGCATATTGGACGAAACTGACGAGTGCCTTCTGCTGCTGTGTCGTCGCCTGAACGTCTACGATCAGTACCGCCTGCGCAGGGAAGGGATGACTGTAAGGATCGCCGAGCGTTCCCTGCGCCCGAATCACCGCGGCTACGCTGAGGCCGTTGAGGGCCACTCCCTGCCAGCCCCCGTTTCTTATATGCCAGCCCAGGATCGCTGTATTGCCGACCAGTCCAGATTCCGCGTTGGCGAAGCAATGGCCGGTATAGACGTCGGCATTCCGCGTCTCAACATAGTCACCGGTGATTTGCTGAGCCAGGACGGAACCGCTGAAAACAAAAACGGCTAACAGAAACGCCAGAAAAGTGCGCATGACGGAGAACCCCTTGGAAATAGGATGTTCTGAAAGGTGACGCCGATGCGCGCTAAACAAGGGCCAAGCAGACCCGATTGTCATTGGGAAGGTTTTACCCTCCGCAGTGGCACGTTCGCGCGTTTGAGCAGCAGTTGGCCGGTTCAGCTAATTCGCCGTCGGGACCGATGCACGTCTGGGTCTGGCCGCACCAGAACAGGCCGTCATTGCTGGGCGGAATGGAGGGATCGCGTTCTGCCAGCACGAATTGTCCCTTCCAGTGCAGCGAGGGGCAAAGGCCGGGGTTCTGGACGTTGAAGCGATCGGTCTCCTCAGTGATCATGATTCTCCTCTGCATCCTCACGGTCCCCTGCGGTCAAGCTCTTCCTTTTGCAGCCGCTAGAATTGCCCGCTTCACTGCAACCCGCGCCAGTTGCACTTTGTAGCCGTTGCGTGAAAGCGGCGTCGCCCTGGCAACGGCCGCATCGGCCGCGGCTGCGGCTGTCTGCTCGTTGATCGGCTTACCAACGAGCACCTGGGCTGCTTCCTCCGAAACCCAGGGCACTGGAGCGACATGCCCCATCACAATGCGCGATGATGAAACTTCGTCATCAAGAAAGCTCAGATTGGCCGATGCTGTGGCTAAGGGCCAGTCAAAAGAATACTTCTGCCGTACCTCGTACATGCCACAGCCAAAGGAAGACCCCGTAAGCATGGCGGGCCCTGGAA
>JBEKOS010000205.1:0-7517 GCA_049521535.1 Terriglobales bacterium
AAGGTCCCGGATGGATATCCGCTGGACCAGTATTGGAAGGGCGAGGCGCCCAAGGAAGATTACAACTACCTGCACGTCGAGGTGAAACCGGGGCAACCAACCAAGTTCACGATCAATCGCTTCCGGCCGTGGTCGGCAGAGCCGTTTGCGACCGTCGAACTCTTCAAATGAAGCAGTGGCAGAGAGCACATAGTCCCCGTCCGGGGGCAGCCATTAATTCTTATTAAGGAGAAAGGAAAAAATAACATGCATTTTGATTCATTTGTACCAAAGCTGATGCTCGGGGCGGTGGCCGCGACGAGTCTATTCACGGGCGCCGGCGTGACGGCCCACGCTCAGTCATCCGCTAAACCAAACATCGTGGTGATTATGGGAGACGACATTGGCTGGTCAAACATCGGTGTCTATAACTTGGGAATCATGGCTGGCCGGACGCCGAACCTTGACCGCCTCGCGCACGAAGGCATGATGTTCACCGACTATTACGCCGAGGCAAGCTGCACCGCAGGCCGGGCCAACTTCATTACCGGCGAGCTTCCGATTCGCACCGGCATGACCACCGTCGGCCAGGCGGGAGCGCCCATCGGCATTCCCGCACAGGCGGTAACTATCGCCACAACGCTCAAGTCCATGGGTTACTCCACCGGGCAGTTTGGCAAGAACCACCTCGGCGACCGCAACGAGTTCCTGCCCACGGTGCACGGCTTCGACGAATTCTACGGCTACCTCTATCACCTCGACGCGATGGAGGATCCTTGCCATCGGAATTACCCGCCCGCCATGAAAGACGTGGTCGGGCCTCGGAACCTGATCCATTCGTGGGCGACCAACGTTGACGATCCGACGGAGCAGCCGCGCTGGGGCAAGATCGGCAAGCAAAAGATCGAGGACGACGGCCAGCTTTGCCCGGAACGCATGAAGACGGTGGACGACGAGATACAGGCGCACGCGTTCAAATGGCTCGACAAGGCCAAGGCGGACGGCAAGCCGTTCTTCCTCTGGCTTAACCCCACACGCATGCACGTGATCACTCATCTATCCGACAAGTATGAGAACATGCGCACCCCTGAGAACGGCTGGACCATGCAAGAGGCCGGAATGGCGCAGCTTGACGACATCGTGGGCGCAACCATGCAGAAGCTCAAGGAAATGGGCGTGGACGATAACACCATCGTTGTATTCACGACCGACAATGGCGCCGAGAACTTCACCTGGCCAGACGGCGGACAGACCCCGTTTGCAGGAGCCAAAGGAACTGTCCTTGAAGGAGGATTCCGTGTGCCAGCCATTGTCCGCTGGCCCGGCCATGTACCGGCAGGCAAGGTTGAGAACGGCATCTTCTCCAGCCTCGACGGGTTCCCCACCTTCGTTGCAGCGGCTGGCGACCCGAACATTGGCGAAGAGTTGAAGAAAGGGAAGGAACTCGACGGCACGCACTACAAGGTGCACCTTGACGGCTACAACCAGATGGACCTGATCACGGGCAAAGGGCCTTCGACTCGCCATGAGGTCTATTACTTCGCCGAGGGCACGCTGGGGGCGGTACGCATAGACGACCTTAAGTACCGCTTCATAGACCAGCCGGGGGGTTGGCTCGGCGGCACCGTCCATACCGATTGGCCGATCCTGGTAAACCTTCGTCTGGATCCCTATGAGCGCACCGGCATCCAGGGATCGCTGGCCTACTACAACTGGTTCGCGGTTGAGTTCTGGCGCTTTGTGTTTGTCCAGCAGGAGGTGGCCAAACTCGCCATGACCGCCATCGAGTTCCCACCGATGCAGAAGGGCGCGAGCTTCAACTTGGACGCGGTCAAAGCGAAAATCGCCGAGGCTATGGCGAAACACAACGCGGACTAGTCGAAACTTTCACTTCGCGGGCGGCTCGCAAGGGCCGCTCATTTTGCACCGTCACCAGTTGAACCCCTGCTAATTTTAAGGAGATCCAAATGAAACACTTGCCGGTGATTCTGGCGTGTATGTTTTTCGCATCGGGTGCGTATGCGCAAGACTGTGTCAAGAACGCGCGCGGCCAGACCGTATGTAAACACGGGAACACTGCCGCTGCCGTCAATCCGAACACAGGCAACGCCGCGGTCGCCCAAAAGAACTCCAACGGAGTAACCACCACCAATACCACCAACGGCGGTACTGCCAAAACCAAGAACGGCAAGGGTGTCGCTCAAACTCCAGACGGCAAGACCTGCGTCAAGACCGCAAACCATCAGGGGTGCACGAAGTAATATCACGTAATCTCGGAAGCTCGGCGCGGTGCGTCAAACCCGCGCGCCCTCCGGGATATGCGAGGTAACATTCGGCCGTATTGAAACGGAGGAATTATGGCAATTATGAAGAAAGCTCCTGAAGTTAAGAAGCCGGAATCCCGGCAATCCGTTGGTCACAACGTTCCGGCGTTCCTGCGTCACTTCTCGCGAACCGAGCGCAAGGCGATGGGAAAGGCTTTGCGGGAGAAATGCCCGCGAACCTCCCACGCCGAGTGGAAGCCGCCGCACAACCGTCCGGACCCGGTTGGATTGGTACTGGAGGCTGACGCAGGGCGCATCCCCGACCTTCTTGCCCTTCGTCACGGACGCATGGTGCAGTCTCCCTTCACCTTCTACCGGGGCTCGGCGCTCGCCATGGCAGTGGATTTGGCCTGCACTCCCTCGACCGGCATACGCGTGCAATGCGGCGGAGACTCCCACATCGTCAATTTCCGTGCCCTCGCCACGCCGGAGAGGCAGGTCATCTTTGCCCTCAACGACCTGGATGAGACGCTTCCTGCGCCTTGGGAGTGGGACCTCAAGCGCCTGGCGGCGAGCACCGTAATCGCCTGTCGCGACAACGGCCTCAGTGAATCCGTCGCCCGGGATTCGGTGCTCGCGTGTGTCCTGTCCTACCGCGAACACATGGCCGAATTCGCTGACATGAAGGTCCTGGACCTGTGGTACTTCGCCCTCGAGGCGGAGATGCTGATCGCGAGCGTCAAGGATTCCGCGATTCGCCGCGGCGCCATCAAGAATCTGGCGAAGGCACGGGAGAGCAGTACCTCGGAAGGCTACTTCCCGAAGCTGGTGGAGCAATCCGGCGGAATGCACGTCATCAAAGACCAACTGCCTGCGATCTTCCACTGGAAGGGTCACTCCGCCGGGGAGATCCATCCAGACGTCCGGGATGGCTACATCCGCTACCGCGATTCGCTGGCGCCTAATTACCGGATGTTGCTCGACCGCTACGAACTCAAGGACGCGGCCGTCAAGGTTGTCGGTGTCGGCAGCGTCGGCACCGCCTGCTGGATGATGCTCCTCATGGCGGACGAAGGTGATCCCCTCATCTTGCAGGTCAAAGAAGCGCGCGCCTCGGTCCTGGAGGGCCTTGCAGGCAGGAGCGTCTATCCGAACCACGGACAGCGGGTTGTGAACGGCCTCCGGCTGATGCAACCGGCCAGCGACATCTTCCTCGGCTGGACCCAGGGCCGGCTGGGACGCCACTTCTACATCCGCCAGCTTCGCGACGTCAAGATCAAGTTTGCCGTCGAGACCTTCGAAGCGGCCAGGATGACCCTCTTCGCCGGGTTTTGCGGCTACTCGCTGGCGCTCTCCCACGCGCGTTCCGGGGACGCGGCGATGATCAGCGGATACCTGGGCAAGAGCGACGCATTCGACAAAGCTATCACCGCTTTCTCCGTCGCGTACGCCGACCAGAACGAAGCGGATCACGCCGTGCTAAAACGTGCGATCCGCGACGGCAAGGTCAAGGCCGTCATTGAAGCTGCAAAGTGAGCCGCTCGGACATGAGTGGTGGCGAAGGACGCGGAGGAGGAGAGGCAGCCCGCGCAGAATTGAAAGCCCCGCGTGCCGGCGGGATCGCTGATATGGTGTCTTCGATCCTGCTCAGCGCCAGCCCTGGTGCTCATGCGAATTTCCGTCCCCGCCAGTCCCCGGGGACACCGGGGCGTGGCTCTCGGAGAGCGCCAGGTCCGTCCGTCTCGCCCTAGGCTTGTTGCCGTATGCTGGGATCGCCTTTCTATGGTTCATGGGTGTACTGCGCGACAGTATGGGGCGGTGGAAGACCGCTTTTTCGCCACCGTGTTCCTTGGCAGCGGGCTCCTGTTTCAAGCCATGATCTTCGTCTCGTCCGCGATTACAGGTCGTCTCATAATGGCCTACGGATCGCTTCCTAGCAAGCTCCTGCGGCTCCGGAGTCTACACCTTCGCTCGCACAGTGGCCTACCAGATCGACAACGTCTATGCAATTAGGATGGCGGCTGTATTCATGATTTCGACCCGCACGCTCGCGATCCGCATGCGATTACTGATAATTTCGGGATGTTCGGCAAACCTGAAGAGCGCGACTATTCTGAACGAACGAAACATCGCAGTACGACATGTCGAGGCCGGGTAAGTCTCGCTATTCAGGCCGTCCGTGCTCGTGCCGGTATTGCCCGCGGTTCTCACTGACATTCCGATAGCGGTTGCCCTCAAGGGCTTCCTGAAAGCATTGCGCTAATTTCGTCGAGATAAGCTGACAATCGATGGAGAGGATTTTTGTAGCAGGGTCGCTGGCCCGCAGGATTCTCCGGGCACGGCAATTCGTGCAGCTCTCGACCGCTGTCGTTCTGAAGTCCACCAAATCCACCAACCACTTCTCCGCTCAGGCGGCGTTACTGCGCTCAGGGCAGAGTCTTTCCGGCTTGACCGCCAGCCATTCGGCGGCCTCCTCAAGCTGGTCAAAGATACGCACCTCAATGCGGGGAGAGGCCAACAAGCGCTGGTACATGCTGGCGACCCCATGTGTACCCGCGTGAATTGCCAGGAACGCGGATTTCACACGGATACTGTTCGGGTTAAACTTAGAGCGACGGGCCGCCAGCTCCAGCACGTCCACGAACGAGAGTTGAATTCCCTCCAGCAGCGACAGGTCACAGAAACGGTCGAAGCCCTTTTCGAGTTCAAGTTCCTTGATTTCGATGAACTCCACGACTTCTTCAGCAATCCGGGCATCCAAGACGCCATTGGGACGGCCAATCATAAGCGTCTCGCCTTCGACTACACGAATATCTAACATCCTAGTACCTCCTATATGATTTCAAAGCCAATCAACTGGTCATAGCGCGGGGCAATTCGTATTTCGGGAGTACGGCGCCTGCCCTCACACTCCGCAGTCCAGGTGTTTGATCAACAGGACTTCATTGCCCACTTCGTTGTACATCATCTCGTCCACGATATTCCGCGCCATCAGAATTCCGTATCCTCCGGGCCGCATACCCTCGGCTTCACGCCTCTCGACATGGGCGATCGGATCGTTTGCGGGATTGCACACGGCGGCGTGCGGAAGCGAAGCGAGACGGAAGCCCTCGCCGGGATCGCGCACGTACATCACAATCGCCCGCGCCGTGCGCACCACGGCCACCTCCACCACTTTTCCGGGATCGAACTTGGCGCCATGTTCCATGGCGTTCAGCAGGACTTCACGAAACGCCAGCATCAGCGAATCATGGATGGCGGGCGTCAGGTCGGAAGGCATCTCTCTGAGAAAAGTGATCAGGCGTTCCGCCGTCAACCGGCGGCAGTTCACCCGCAACGAAATCCAGCCGCGGCGCGCCGAGAGGACCTGAATGTCATTGCGCCAGTCCGCTTCCAAGGCGCCTTGCGCGGCGATGTCGGCGATTTCGCCGGCCGCAAATGGCGCGGCGAAACAAACGAAGGCACGGGCTCGAAGCGCGGCGATCACATCTTCCGGTGTGGTTTGCGGTACCAGAATAATCAGCTTCACCCCGGGCCGGATCAGGCGCACTTCTTCCAATAGCGAGAGGTCTTCTTCGACTGAGGAAATCGGACAGGTGACCAGGACGTCAAATGAACCGCGCCTTATGCGAGCCAGCGCGTCGGCATCGCCCGCTGCGCACTCGAAGCCGCATGCTGATTCCGCAAGCGCCTGGCCAATCGCGCGATTCACCTCGAAGTCTTTGCCGATCAGAAGTATCTTGGACATAGTTGAGCCGCCTAAGTCCCCATTTGCGCTGCTGCCCCACTAGGTTCGCCGTAAGGCGATACTAGTGGGGCAAACTCATTATTCCGCAGTATTCCGCTCCCGTTCAGCACGGAGCATCGATCACGCTACTTGAAGCGAATATTGAATCCCAGTAGTATCCCGCTCAAGTGCGCGTTGAGCAGGAACCCCTGATTCTGGTAGTCCACATACAGGTACCGGTAACCAAGGTCCACGGAGTACTTCTGTTTAAACATTTTTCCCAATCCGGTGTAGAACTGATAGGTTTCTTTTGAGCTGACCCCAAAGCCGCCTGCGTCGCCGTAAAGCGAGCCGTAAAAGCCGTCCTTTATGTTGAGGTGGAACCGCGCTCCAACCACCGGGTCAAGCCAGTCTTCCTTTTGTCCCACCTGGACCTCGGGGAAAGTGCCGGCCAGCAGGTTGAGGCTGTTGTTTATGTACCAGAAACGGGCGCCCAGGGTTCCGTCGATTGTGAATCGCTCCTTATCGATGACGCGGTAGTAGATTTCCGGAGTCACCCATAACGTCGTGTTATTGGTGTTGTAACCCGAATACGCTCCATTTGCGAGGGGGGTGGTGTTAGCGTCCGACGAGAGGTCCATAAAGACGAGGTCGGTCAGCAAGCCAACTCTCTTGTAACGCACGTCCAGAACGGTCATATAGCCAAAATTGAGATTCGAGATGATGTCAGAGAAACTTGCGTGAACCGGGACATCATAATAAGCCGCACCGGCGGTTCCCGAGATTCCCGCGCCCCACAAGTAGAAAGGCACCCAATCCACGTGCCAGTCGGAAGGCTGCGGCGGAACCTTCGGTTTGATGGGCGGGGCCTCGCCCCAGGAATATCCCAAGCCTGCGGTCGGGCCGGACTGGGTGAACTGAATGGCGACCTCATCGTTCGAACCGTGCACGCTCAACCGGCTTCCTAAAGTGTAGCCGCCACGGAGGACCAGGTTATCCCAAATCCTGACTCCCACGTCGCCATGAGTTGACAGATAGTTGCCATAGCCGAAAAATGACATGCCCGTAATAGAGCCCTCCAATTGCAGGCGGTCAGAATGCAGCGGATACCAGCGCCCAATCGGACCGAACGTGGGAAGACCGGCAAAGAACGACTTGGAGCCGGATACCGTCCCTCCCTGGCCGTTTACCGAGGCCGTGCCGGTAAGCTTGGCGCTGGTGTCAAGCAGGACGATGTTGGCATCAATGCCAAAGAAGCCATGATTGCGCCGGATGATGTCGTACTGATAACCGGGGATAAAGTCGAATGAGCGGAGCTGCGTGCTGACTGTCGTATTAATATTGAAGGTCTTGTCGTCAAACATAATCGTCCGGGTAAGGGTTGTCGTGCGCGAGTACTGAATCGGCGACAGGGCAAACAGAAGGTGGTGCTTGTGTTTCCACCGGTAATCAATCTTTCCCGTGAAAGTGGAATAGTCCTGGAAATTGAAATCGCGGTCAAAGTTAATGTAATTATTGCTTCCGTTCAGGCCGAAATAGCCGGAGGG
>JBEKOS010000206.1:0-10399 GCA_049521535.1 Terriglobales bacterium
CCGGATGCGGGAGATTCTTGTTTCGTATGGAGGAGGACAAACCAGCGAGGGCATACAGGAGAGCGGTCTTCCCGGCATTGTTAACGCCAATAAAAGTGTTGATTCCCTGCCGGATGGTAAAGAATTCGGTGTCAATGAACGACGCGAAGTACCTGACCCGGACGGAGAATTCCGCAGCGGTATTCATGAGACCAAAGTAGGGCATTTGTCAGGCCAGCAGCAAGCCCCCCAACGAATTGACGTGGATTACATCCCAAAGTGCGGTCGCGCTGGGAACAACGATGGGCTCCCAGTTTCGCTCGACAGGCAACGGAGCGACCGAGCCTTGGCCAAGAAAAAAGGGGCTCTGTGGCTGGCGGCGACTGAAATCCCGGCGTCGTCCTCCGGTCAACCGTCCGAAATCAAGATGCGTGAAATTCTTTAGGGGCTACCGAACTACCGCCCCATTTAGCTGCTGAAAAAATCCGGCAATTTCGATTCGGAAGTGAACGCTTGCGCTGAGGACGCCGAAGGGCTTCCCTCGCGGCGGTGATGCGCCCCGGCTGGCAAAAGCCGGGTCATATACTTCGCGGGCAAGTACTATACTTGCCGAACTACATAACCGACCTCCGCCACCACGGTAATTTGTAAATCTTCCGACCTGACCGACATCCCCTCACTCGGCGTAACTCATTGTACGGCCACAGATTCTCTCACCGTGGTCACCGTGTGCTCGTCGCGATAATCGCATGTACACGCAACGACGCAGTATTAGACGCATTTGCCAAGGACTTCATGGGCTGCGTCGAACTACAGTCGATTACCGAAACGGAGCCAACCGTGTTCCCAGCAGCGGACGCAATGCACAATCCGCAGCCGGAATGGGCAAGAATAAGTCCACTATCCGAAGACGGCCATGTCCCCATAAAATGTCATAGAGAGTCGTCGTGGCAACAGCGGAAAGCAGGTTCTTCGTTGGCACGGCGTCGTTACCAAAAAGGAAGCCTAATCCTGCGTGGCAAACGTGAGAAAGTCTGGGTGGGTCGCTGGCTGGAAGATGAAATCCAACCTGACGGCTCCATCGAGCGAATCCATAAATCGGAAGTGCTGGGTTCGCTGAAAGATTTTCCTACAAAACGCCTCGCGCAACGTGAACTTGATGCCCGAGTTTCGGTCATCAACAGCCCCACCTACCGGGCACGGCCAACTGCAACATTCAAGGAATTGGCTGAAAAATGGAAAACGCTTGTCATGGTTAACCACGAAGATTCCACGCAAAGAAGCGAGAAGTCGGATATCAAGGCGTGGTCTGCGGCCATTGGTGATGTTCAAATCAGAAATATCGATTGTGAACGTCTCCAGAATGTCATTAGCAGTTGGACGTGCAGTCCAAAGACCGTAAAGAATCGGGTCGGCACCTTCCGCCTGATTTGGGACAAGGCGAAATCATGGAAATACACCGCCGAAACCGCATATGACGGTCTGGACATGCCGCAGTGGGTAAAGGGGGACCAGCCATGCTTCACGGTCGGGCAGGTTCAACAAATCATCAAGAAATCACAGGAGCCATATCGGACGATCCGAAGGCTGGGGTGACGAACGGTGTAGTGAAGAAGCGGGTGTTCACCCTGTCCTCAGGACTGATTGAACAACTCAAACCGTTTGTCGCTGGACGAGCAGAAAAAGAGCCGCTTTTTCTTACGCCTGTAAGAATCACCAAGAAGGGAAAGAAAATCGGCGGGACTCGACTGGAGCCCGACAATTTTGTGAAGCGGCACCTGAAGCCGATTCTGGACGAACTGGGACTGAAGGGAGGAGCACATGCGTTCCGGCACGGAAACGCTACGCTGCTTGACTCATTGCACGTCCCGTTAGCAGTTCGGCAGGAGCGGCTCGGCCACGTCGGTTCACGCACAACAATGGACTACACGCATTTGGTTTCGGCAGATGACGTGTGTGCTGCGACAAAGCTTGGGGCTCTTCTTGACAAGGAATTCCTTGCCCAAGATTTGCCCAAATTCCCACCACAAGCAGAAACGGCCTCCGATTCACTTTCGGAAGCCGTTTAGAATCAGAGCATTTTGGTTGCGGGGGTAGGATTTGAACCTACGACCTTTGGGTTATGAGCCCAACGAGCTACCAGACTGCTCCACCCCGCATGAAAAGTATATCACTAACGATTATGCTGAGGGTGCCTGCGTGCCGAGCCCATGCTGGAAGCCACTCATTTTCGCGATCCTCGAACGGCGGCGAAAAATCTCACGCTCGTATGCGAGCGATTGCCGGAAAGCCTCCTCAAGCCTTTCGCACAACTGCTGCCGGACTCGCCCGATCCCGATGGCGCGCTGAACCTGTTTGAACGACTCACCACCAGAGCGGATCCGGACGTTTTCCGACTCTTCGAGCGGAACCCGGTTCTGCTGCACTACGCCATTGCAGTTTTTGGACACAGCGAATTTCTCGGCGAAACGCTGATTGAGCATGCCGACATTTTTCAAGGCTTACTGCGCGAAAAAAGCCTTGAACGCCTGCACTCGCGCGAGGAACTGGCGGAGGAATTTGCGCGCTTTCGCTGCCGCTCGCTGGAGACGGATGTTTCCCTGCTACTGGCCCGGTTCAAACGGCGCGAATATGTGCGCATTATGCTGCGGGACGTGCTGCGCCTGGGTACCCTGGCAGAGACGACGGCCGAGCTTTCGGCGCTGGCGGATGTGCTGATCCAGGAGGCCTTGCGCGAAGTCGAAACGAAAATGCGAAACCGCTATGGACCGGCACAGACGCTGGATCGCGAGGGACGCCAGGTGAGCGTACCATTCGGCGTATTGTCCCTGGGAAAGCTGGGCGGCAACGAGCTTAATTACAGCTCCGACATCGATCTGCTCTTTCTTCATGGCGACGGCGAAGCCCCGGCGCAAGCTGCGATTCCCAATCATGAATATTTCGTCCGCCAAGCCCAGGATTTGACGGCGACCCTATCCAATGTGACCAGGGAAGGCGCACCGTTTCGCATTGACTTGCGCCTGAGGCCGCAGGGCGGAGAAGGAGAGATGGCGGTCGGGTTCTCCCATGCAACGCAACCGTTTGTCTATACCCCGCAGATTAATTTCGCGGCCATTGAAACCGCTTTGGCTACCCGACGCAGAATAGGCCAGGGGCATCGGTCCGGCAAAACGTCAGCGAGCCGAGACGAAGTTGACGTCAAGATCGACCGTGGTGGAATTCGCGACATCGAGTTTTTGGTGCAATGCCTACAGCGCGTCTATGGTGGCGCCGAGCGATGGCTGCGTTCCGGAGGCACGCTTTTTTCCTTGCAGAAGCTGCATGACAAGGGACATATTGGAGGCGCTGATTTTCAGGCGCTTACGTCCACTTATGAGTTTCTGCGAACGATTGAGCACCGGCTGCAACTTCGCCACGGACGACAAACCCACCAGTTGCCGTCGGATCAAAATGAAAAAGGCTTCCTTTCCCGGATGGTAGCGGACGGAAACCTTCAGGGGCTATCCGCGGCTTCCGCCGATCCAACTGAACTAACGAGGTGGCTGCGCCAGCGGATGAGCGTGGTCGTGGAAATCTACGATCGCGTGGTTCATCAACAGCAAGCGCAGCAGCAACTCCGTGATGACAGTGAATCGGCGTTTCGCCCCAGCCGAACCGGAGAGACCAGGGACAATCGCCAGCTCCTGGCGCGACTTGCAGCAGATGCGCCGGCCTGGTTCGAGCAGGTGCAGCGACCCGAGATTGACGCGCCGAGCCGGCGGAAGCTTCTTCGCTTCCTGACGTCAGCGCTCACTACCCCTGAGGGTCTAGCAGCAGTCGAACGTTCACCGCAGGCCGCTTCCTTCGCGCTCCAGGTATTTGGCGTCAGTGACTTCCTGGCCGACATGCTGGCTCGGCGACCCGAACAGGTTGGGGTGCTGGCGGAGATTGCGTCCGGTGCTCACGACCCGCTGCCGGTGCTCGAAGATCCTTTGACGCCACCGGATTCGTACGTGGCCAGGATGGCATGGTTGCGGAGGAGCTACCATGCACGGCTGCTGGCCTCCGGAGCCCGCGATGTGATCCTGGCGCGGCGGGTATGGGATTCCTTTGCCGACACGACAGCGGCGGCGGACGAAGCCATAAGTGTTGCCCTCGAAATGATTGATGCGCCGCCTGGATTTGGAGTGCTCGCACTGGGGCGGCTGGGGACACGCGAACATGATTTATTGTCGGATGCTGATCTGGTCTTTCTGCGGAAAGAATCGACGGACGCGCATGCTGCGCGGCGGGCAGCTGTACGTCTGGTGGAAGTGCTTTCGGCGTACACGCAGCATGGCGCCGTCTTTCCCGTTGATGCTCGTCTGCGTCCGCATGGAGGCGAGGGAGAGTTGGTGCAGACGCCACAGCAGTTGCTCGCCTATTTTGAGCGCGAGGCCCATGCGTGGGAAGCATTGACCTATGTCAAGTCCAGGTTTGTCGGCAGGCCTGCATTTTCATCTCTGGCAGAACAGGCGAACGCGGCGGTTGACGCGCTGCTGAGGCGATTTGCGGCGGCATCTGATTTTGCTGTGCAGGCGGGCGAAATGCGCCTGCGGCTGGAGAGATCAAGTGGCGATGCCACTAACTTGAAAACGGGTCCCGGAGGGCTGTATGACATGGATTTCCTGGTCGGAGTTCTCCAGGTACGGCACGGACTCAGGGGCGACGCCGGCGACATGCGTATGCGCATCCATGACCTGGGCGAGCGCAATCTGCTTCAGCCTGACGACTGCAAACACATGACACGGCACACAGAATTCTTGCGGACAGCGGAACATGCGATCTGGCTGGTATCCGGCCGGCGCCGGAAGACTCTGCCGGTCCCCGGACCGGCGCGCAACGCGTGCGAGGGGTTATGTGAAAGAATATTGAAAAGGGAATTCCCGAAAGGCTTGGAAGCCGAGTTAAAGCAGACAATGGCAGAGGTTCGCGAAATCTACAACCGGCTGGGGAACTTGTAGTGCCAATTATTTTGTCATCCTGAGCGAAGCGAAGGATCTATGTATTTTGCTTGAGCGGACGAGTGCATAAATCCTTAGGCCGCAAAGGGCCGTGCCCAAGATGACAATTCAAATTGCAGGATCACACAGCGAGCCAAAACGAGCGGCGGTGGTCACCGACACTTGTGATCGAAATCACATCTCTGCGGCTGGATTCCACGTATTAGTAAGACAGTTATCATATTCTCGCTGGAGGTTATAGATGGCAGCACCTGTTTACAACGGAATCCCCGTGCCCCTCGATAAAGGCGCGCGGATTGAATACAAAGACGGGAAATACACAGTTCCCGATAACCCCATCATCCCGTTCATCGAAGGCGACGGCACGGGTCGCGACATCTGGAAAGCCTCGGTGCGCGTGTTTGATGCGGCGGTGGAAAAAGCCTACAAGGGCAAGCGTCGCGTCGTGTGGTACGAGATTTTTGCGGGCGAGAAGCCCATGGCGAAGTTCAACCAGTGGCTTCCGGATGACTCCATCACCGCGATGCGGGAACTCCGCGTGGGCATCAAGGGGCCGCTCACCACGCCTGTGGGCGGAGGTATCCGCTCACTGAACGTCGCTCTTCGTCAGATCCTCGATCTATATGCCTGTGTGCGCCCGGTCAAGAACTACGGCGCGCCTTCTCCGGTAAAGCATCCGGAACGTATGAACATCATGATCTTCCGCGAGAACACGGAAGACGTGTACGCGGGAATTGAATGGCAGGAAGGCACAGAGAAAGTCAAGAAGCTCATCAAGTTTCTGAATGATGAACTGCTGGCCGGCACCGGGAAGAAAGTGCGCGAGGACAGCGGCGTGGGCATTAAGCCAATTTCCATCTTCGGCACCAAGCGCCTGGTCCGCATGGCAGTTAAGCACGCGCTGGAGAACGGCCGCAAGAAAGTGACTCTGGTTCACAAAGGAAACATTCAGAAGTTCACCGAGGGCGCATTCCGCCAATGGGGTTACGATCTGGCGGTGGAAGAGTTCCGGGACAAGGTGGTTACGGAGCGCGAGAGCTGGATCCTCGACAACAAGGACACCAATCCGAATCTCACCATCGAAGCCAACGCCAGTCTGGTTGAACCCGGCCTGGAATATGCTCCGCCGGATTTCCAGAAGTCGGTGTACAAGGAAGTCTCCGACTGCCTGGACGCCATCTACGCAACCCATGGCCACGGCCAGTGGAAGACCAAGCTGATGGTCAACGACCGCATTGCCGATTCCATCTTCCAACAGGTGGTTACGCGCGCCGACGAATACGAAGTGCTGGCGACGCCGAACCTGAACGGAGACTACATCAGCGACGCCTGCGCCGCGCAAATTGGCGGCTTGGGCATCGCCCCCGGAGCCAACATCGGCGACGGTTACGCCATGTTTGAGGCCACACACGGCACGGCGCCCAAGTATGCCGACAAGGACGTAATCAATCCCGGATCGGTCATGCTTTCGGGCGTAATGATGTTCGATTTCCTGGGCTGGCACGAAGCGGCCCGGTTGATCGAGGACGGCATCCGCAAGACCATCGAGCAGAAGAAGGTTACGTATGACTTCCACCGCCTGATGGAGGGCGCCACCAAGGTCAAGTGCAGTGAGTTCGGAACCTACATCATCGAGAACATGTCAGCGCTGGCGGCAGCGGCAAGATAGCGGCGTAATTTTACAATCGGGTAATTGAAGACAGCCAGGTGCCCCACGTTCGCCGCCGCAGTTTGGCGGTTAACGTGGGACGCACGGCTGAGTTTCATTGTCACTCTATTTGGCTGCATCGAACTTTTCTCACAGGAGCGAATCATGCGCAATAAAGTTACTGTCGTTGGAGCGGGGAACGTGGGTGCCACGGCGGCCCACTGGCTGGCGGCGGCCGAACTTGCCGACGTAGTATTGATTGACGTGATTGAAGGCATTCCGGAAGGGAAGGGGCTTGACTTGCTGGAAGCCATGCCCGTAGCCAAGCGGGATGTGAACGTTCTGGGTACTCAGAACTACGAGGACACGGCGAACAGCAACATCGTGATTATTACCGCAGGCATCCCACGCAAGCCGGGCATGAGCCGTGATGACCTGCTTAACATCAACTACAAGATCATGAGTGATGTGGTGGGGAAGGTGGTGAAAAACTCACCCGACTGCATCCTCATTATCGTTTCCAATCCGCTCGATGCGATGGCGCAAACGGCGTTCAAGTTGAGCGGTTTCCCGCGCCATCGTGTGATCGGCATGGCGGGCGTCCTCGATTCGGCGCGCTTCCGTGCCTTCATTGCCCGCGAACTCAACGTGAGCGTCGAGAATGTTACGGCGTTCGTCCTCGGCGGCCATGGCGACACGATGGTTCCGTTGCCTCGCTACTCGACAGTCGCAGGCATTCCGCTGCCGGAGTTGATGTCAAAGGAGACCATCGACCGACTGGTGCAGCGGACGCGCGATGGCGGCGCCGAAATCGTGAAGCTGTTAAAGACGGGAAGCGCGTTCTATGCACCCTCCGCGTCGGCAGTGGAAATGACCGAGGCCATCCTGAAAGACAAGCACAAGATACTGCCTTGCTGCGCTTATCTTGACGGTGAGTACGGTATCAAGGGCTTGTTTGTTGGTGTTCCCTGCAAGCTCGGCTCAAGGGGAATCGAGGAGATCGTGCAGATCAAGCTGACGCCCGAAGAACAGGCGGCGCTGGACAAGAGCGCCGGTTCGGTGAAGGAATTGGTCGCGGTAATTGGAGTATAGCTGTCAGCGCGTTGGCATTCATTCCCACAGATGATTTGTCATCCTGAACGAAGCGAAGGATCTGCTTTTTCCGATGCGATGAATACGAGAAGCAGATCCTTCGCTTTGCTCCCTCGAAAAGCCTCCTAGGCCGCATGTAGAATCAACAACTTACGGCGAAGCATAAAATTGTACTTTCTCGTTCCACTCGCAAGCTTTTCAGTCAATTCGGTGGCCCGCTAGGGCCATCACAAAACTCAGGATGACAAACACATTAGGCGGTTAGGCGTCGAGGCAGCCGGTGCGCACAGCCTGAATATAGTCTGTGTACGCCGGTTCGGCGCCGGATTCTCGCAGTACCAGCGCGATTTGTCCGCGATGATATTGTGAATGCATGACGACGTGCAGGAGAATGTCGGCGACGGTGTTCTGCCAGCGCTCGCCTTTGCTGTTTATGTAGGTAATAACCTCGGCTTCTGAATGGCCTGCGGTACTAAGGTAGTCGTGCCATGCTGATTTCAATTCCCAGAGCTGGGTTTCACACTCAGCCACGGCGAGTTCGGGCCATACTAAAACCTCCTTTCCGTCCCGTTGCAACCGGCTCAGCCAAAGTCGTTCCGCACCAATTAGGTGGGCGAGCAAACGCCGTGCTGGAGAATTGCCGCCAGCGTTCTTAATCGAGAGCAGTACTTCGTGATTGGCCCAGTCGTCGTGGGCGAAGAGGCGCTGCAGAGTCGTTGAAAATTCCATCGGAATCAATCCAGGAGAAGGATCAGAAGTATGGCGGAGAGGGGGAGATTCGAACTCCCGATACGGTTCCCCGTATGTCCGCTTTCGAGGCGGATCGTTTCAACCACTCACGCACCTCTCCGCGCCGCGCAGGGATGAGTGAATTCCGCTTTCATCATAGCAAACTTAGGATTTTGAAATTGGGATTTGGGATTTGAAAACAGGCATGAACACTGGGCTTCTCAAATCCCAATTCTGAAATCTCAAATCCCAAATTCCTTTAGCTTCCCTGGCTGCTGTTTTTCTCGCGTATGTAGGGAGATTGCAGGTACTTGCGGGCTTCTTCCTGGGCGCCTTGAGTATTATCGTTGGTCTGAACGGCCTGGCGATATTCATTGACGGCGCGGTCACGCTGGCCGGTGATGTCAAAGATCTTGCCCAATTGAATGTGGCTCCAGACTTCGGTCCAGGCCGGCTCGCCGTCTCCATTAAGCGAGTCGCGATATTCGTTGGCGGCAGCCTGATAGTTACGTTGCAGGAAAAACACGTCGGCAATACGGTAATGCGCGAGGGAACTGTTCTTGTTCGCGTCCAGCGATTTTTGAAATTCCTTAAGAGCCTCGGCAAAATCTCCCTGCTGCACCAGTTGCTGACCGCGCAAAATGCTGGTGCGAACCCTTAACTCCGGTGAATTCGTCAGCACGTAGCCGTTGGGGTCGATGGTAATGTGGCGCGGCTTGCCGAAGGTCTCGATTGTATAAGGCGAGTTGGTCCCGACTACTTCGATGCGCTTCGTTTCCGTTTTTCCGTCGGTGTCGATCTTCAACTCCACTGGCATCCGAAAAAGGTCGAGATCCTGCGAGATCTCCCCTACGACACGGAAGCTCTTGTTCGTACGATAGATCGTGTACTTGTTCTTGAAGGCAGGGGCGCCTGTGGAATCTAGCCATTGCGAAAAGAACCAGGTAAGTTGCTGCTTGGACACTTCCTCGGCGATTTTCTGGAAGTCGTCTACCGTGACGGTCTTGCCCGGATACTGCTTGACGAAATCACGCAACGCCTTATGGAACGCGGCATCGCCAATTACCCAGCGCAGCATGTGCAGGATGACTCCGCCTTTGTCGGTCACCATGGATTGAAACTCGGGTGAGAAGGTATCCAGGCTGGCGACGCGCGACAGCGGAATGGCATCGTAGGCCAACGCGCCCACGGACATATCCTTCACCACTTCCTCGTAGCCGGCCTGGCCGGCTACCGATTGTACATACATGGCTTCGCAGTAGCGGGAAAAGCCATCGGTAAGCCACCAGTCATCCTTGGTAGCGGAACTTACCGTGGCGCCCCACCACTGGTGGGCAATGGTATCCGCCAGCAGGCGATAGTTTACCTTGGGCGTGACGGCTCGCGAAGCAATGGCGGCGATCTGCGGCGCCCAGGCCATAGGGACAGTGTCGTCAGGAATCTCCACGACCTTCAGCGTATGGGCCAGCGGTAGCCCGAATTGCAGGGCGAAAAACTGGAACTCCTTGGTCGCGGTGTCGGCGTATGCCTGAATGTCATCCTTGTGGCCGGCTGTGAAGTAAACCTCCAGGCTGAAGCCGCCCTCATTAAAGCTGGCGGGTATAAACTTGCCGGCAATAATCGTTCCAGGAAAGCTCGGCGTGTTCCATGAAAATGTGGAGGTCTTGAACCCTGCCGGAACCTCCACCGAGGCAGGCGGCGGTTCAGGAGGCGGTGAAGGGGTGGAACGTCCTTTGCTTCCTCGCGCCAAAACTGGCGCCTTCGTCGCTCCCTTCTCGTCTTTCGCGGCAGTTGGAGCGGTCGCCGGAGCGGGTTCTTTGCGAGTTCCGTCGACGCTTCCAACCACTACATAATCTGCAGGAGCGGTAATGTTAATCGTCGCGGTAAACCGGTTGATCCCGTAACCGGAAACCGGAAACCAACGACCGGCATACATCAGGTAAGAGATGTCAAGATCGACCTTGGCGAG
>JBEKOS010000207.1:0-10694 GCA_049521535.1 Terriglobales bacterium
TGACTACCGGCGACTGATTGCAGATCCAAGGTGTTCATCAAGGTGCTCATGTGAGCACCTTGATGAACCAGTTGTTTTAAGGGTTAACTCCTTTGGAATCTGGGGTGCACCCCTATGCTGAGACACGGACTTTAATCACCTTCTCCGTTTGATGTTAGTTCTTTGACCATCGTTTTGCTTCTGTTTCACAATCGCTCCCGCCTAGTGAAGCGGAGGCGAGCTCTGCGGGAGAGCAACTCGCCGAGGAATAACCAGGTGGAGCTCATCGAGACCGATGAGACGAGGGGTTGTCGTTAAGCTGACAGCCCCGCGCTTTTCCCTGGGTTTTTCCCCTTTACATCGGGATCGAAAGCCTCCTGATGCCTCAAAAAACTCACGCTTGCAGCTTCCCCAACGCTTTCCGACGCGCAGGCTCTTGCCCATCGTTCAAAGTCGTCCAGCGAACGGTAACCGAGGGCCGAATGCAAGCGTTTGCGGTTGTAGTACTGCTCGATAAACTCGTGCAGGTGCGACCGCAGGTCTTCCAGGTCTTGGTATTCGTTGGCATAAATTTCTTCCCGCTTCAAGGTCCAGATAAAGCTCTCGCAACGGGCGTTGTCGTAGGGATTCGCCGGGCGACTCATGCTGGGAAGCATCTGCGCCTGGTACAGCCGGGCGACATACTCGTCGGCGGCATATTGTACGCCGCGATCGGAGTGATGCACTAACCCCGGCGACGCCTGCCGATCCCGGATCGCTTGTTCTAACGCGGCCAGCGCCAATTCGGTCCGCAAGCTTCGTTCCAACGCCCAGCCTACAGCTTGGCGTGAGAACGCATCCAGCACCACCGCCAGGTAGACGAATTCCGTGTGCAGCCGGATGTAGGTAATATCTGCCACCCATAACTGGTTGACTCCCGTCAGTTTCATCCGTTGCGCCAAGTTGAGATAAACCTCCAGCTTGTGATCGGAATCCGTGGTGCGCACGAACTGCCGCGGCTGCACGCTTAGCAGGTTATCTTCCCGCATGAGGCGTAGCACTCGCTTGTGGTTCACCTGCCAGCCGCGCTTTCGCAGCTCGCGGAGAATGCGACGATAGCCGTAGCGGCGCCGGTGCTCCAGAAAGATTTCCTGGATCGCGGACCGCAAGTTCATTTCCTCTTCTACCGAAGGCAGTTCCGTTTCCGCTAAGTAGCGGTAAAACCTGCCCGACTGACGGCCACCAACTGGCACATGCGCTCGACACTCAGATTGCCTTGCAACGGCATCACTGCACGGATTTGGTCGTAGATACCTTCGCGCCAGAGCTGTCGCTCTGCCGGCGTCGAGCCTCGACTTTTTGCAAGGCACCTTTGAAAAAACTCAGGACTAATTCCTTGTCCGCAAGCAACTCCTTGAGCTGCTGGACCTCAGCGCGGCGCATGGCTTCCCCCGCGTCCTCCGTCGCTGTCGGCATAGCGGGCTGCGTTCTCGTTTCCCCTTGCGCCAGCTTCTTCCTCCAGGACCACAACAGCCGTTTGCCGATGTCTAAATCCCGGGCCACATCCTTCTGCAGCTCACCCTTCATGATGCGGACGATTGCCGCCTGGCGAAACTCGTCGGAGTATCGCCATACTCGCCTCCTTCTCGCCATCCTAACCTCCCATTCGCTGTTCGAGGTGATTAAGGCGAGTGTCTCACTTTAGGGGTGCAGTCCAAATCATCACCAAATTTCAAGGTGCTCAAGATGCTCAAGGTGCTCAAACTGAGTCCTAGGAAGCTCATGTCGCTATGTGCGGCTGAAGACCGCTTTCTTAGAACCGGCGACTTTTCCCTTTTGAATCATGAACATGTTGAAGACGCCCACTGAAGGCGCCCATCGCCACTGGCTGCTAGGCATTTTGTTTGCTTGAAGAAGTTGAAGGTGTTGAACCTGCCCATACAAATTTGCTCGTTTTTTTCTGCTGACTCACTACTGGCCATTCTGACCCCACTTCGTTCACAAATCTCGAGTGGCCGAGTGGCCAACTGCTATTTTTTCGTTCCCGTCTGTTCCTATCTGGCTGACGGCCGATAGCTGATCGCTGACAGCCTCCCGTTTGGCTGATTGCTGAGAACTGACAGATTTGTGCAGCTTTTCTGGCGCAGGTTGTTGAGGCGACCGCGACGCCCTTTCAGTTCTCTCCGACGCTAGCCACTAATTACGACTAACTAGCGTATGTATAAACGACACAAATGTGTTATGTCAAGTCAAGGGAGTGATTATTGCTTGACTGACTTAGCTTGGCTGACTTGATTGGCATCGATTCGAACTCGCTCCCTCCGCCGTGACAGTCCTACCCGTGTTGCGAAGCTACGCGACCCAGGATTGCGCGCAAACAACACCGAGAGACAGTGTTAATGCTGGTTTTCCCGGTAGTTGCTCTTTCTGCAAGTGCATTCCTGCCAGTTTGTATCGTTCGGAAGTCATGTGTTTGCGGAGCGAGCATTACCTTGACTGCACCGACGACAGTTCCAGGCTATGGGCATCTCTTGAGCAGATTGGCAGTCTGCCTGACATAGTTGAGGTGTATAAACAGCACCGCCACTCGAGTCTTTGTCCTCATCCTCAATGTCGGAAGCCAACGAATGTATGTTTGCTGCGGACGTTAGCAAGACGATTCAGGGAATTCTGGCCGCCAACCCTGACCTTCCCTTCACTGAAGCCAACGTCGAGGAGGGTGCCATTTAGGAAGAAGTTGATATGATTGCTGGTGAAAAAGGAGCGGACCACTATGTTTGCCACCCCAAGGCAGAGCTTTTCTCATTACGCTGCGACTAGGAACAAAACGCGGCTCGTTCAGGTTGTCCTGCTGCACTTGGCGGTGATATTGCCGCTGTGCTTTTTCCCCACAAACTCCTGGGCCCAGTGGACGGAGAGAGTGCTTTGGAGCTTCTGTTCAGCCACTAACTGCACGGATGGTTCGGCCCCCACCGGCGCCCTGGTCGCTGACTCGGCGGGAAATCTTTATGGAACTACCTTATTCGGCGGCGAGAACAACCTGGGCGAGGTATTTGAGCTGATAAAGCCGACCAGCGGCGGCGCGTGGACGCAAGTCGTACTGTACAGTTTCAGCGGGGCTCCTACCGGTGCGAATCCCTATAGCGCTTTGGTGTTTGACTCGAGTGGCAACCTCTATGGCACGACCAACACAGGCGGCGTGGCCTCCTGCTCCACGTGTGGCGTCGCCTTTGAGCTCAGTCCACCGACCGGTGGTTCCGGCCCCTGGACCGAAAGCGTGATCTACAGCTTTGGGAACACGACTCCTTTTGGTCCCGAATCCGGCATGATTTTCGACGCGAAGGGCAATCTCTACGGAGTGGTGCCGGGTGGTGGCGGATCCAGCGACGGCTTTGCCTATGAACTTTCTCCGCCGGCTGGCGGTACCGGCCCCTGGACGGAGACAGTCATCCAAACTTTTACGGGAGCTAACGGCCAGTATCCGGTCGGGAGCTTGATTTTTGACGCCAAGGGCAATCTGTACGGCACCGCCACCGCCGATGGAGCTAACGGCAATGGCGGCGTGGTGTTCGAATTGAGCCCGCCCTCCAGCGGTAGCGGGCCGTGGAGCGAGGCAGTGCTATACAGTTTCTGCTCGCTCGCGGGCTGTGCGGACGGCTCGACGCCTTATGGCACTTTGGTGTTTGACGCGAAAGGAAATCTCTACGGCACCACTTATGCAGGCGGCGCTTCTGCCAACCCGAACGGCACGGTATTTGAAGTGAGCCCGCCCGCCGGCGGAACGGGCACCTGGACCGAAAAGGTACTATACAGTTTCTGCTCAGTCTCGGGCTGCACGGACGGTTATGAGCCCCTCGGCGGCCCGGTGCTCGACGCCACAGGCAACCTTTACGCCACCACCTTCCGCGGCGGGTCTGACGGCTTTGGCACAGTTCTTGAGCTGATTCCACCTGCCGCCGGCAGCACTTGGACTGAAAGCATACTCCTGAGCTTCAACGGCAGCGATGGGGCTAATCCCCATTTTGGCAGTCTGATATTCGATGCCAGCGGTAATCTGTACGGCACGGGACAAAATGGGCCTTCCGGCGTGGTATTTGAGCTCTCGCCCAATACGACCACGCTACTGAGTTCCAGCCAAAATCCGTCCGATGTCGGTGAGGTGGTGAAGTTTACCGCAACGGTGAGTGGCGGTTTGTCCCCGACCGGTACTGTCGCTTTCACTTCGAACGGCGCCATCATTACCGGCTGTGGCGCTGTAACCCTCTCCTCCGGCGCTGCGACGTGCATGACGTCATTCGCAACTGCCGCTGCATACGCAATCGAGGCGACATATTCCGGCGACAGCATGAATGCAAGCAGCAGGGGCACCTTGACGCAGGAGGTCATTGTGCCTCCTCCGACGACCACGACCGTAACTTCCAGCGTAAATCCTTCTACATTCGGAGAATCCGTCACGTTAACTGCGACGGTAACGCCCGCCGGACCACCCACGCCCACAGGAACGGTCACCTTTACATCGAACGCCGCCGCCATCAGCGGCTGCTCAGCGGTAACGCTTTCTTCCTCGCGGACCGCCGCCTGCACGACGACAACGCTGCCGGTGGGAACTGATGCTATCGTGGCGACCTACTCGGGCGATAGCAACTACGCGGGTAGCACCGGCACCTTCGCGCAATTAGTCAATCCCATTCCGACGCCGGTGCAGTTCTTTTCCGTCACCCCGTGCCGGATCGTCGATACGCGGGGCGCCGACGGTCCGCTCGGCGGGCCGGAACTCACGGCGGGCGAGACTCGCAGCTTCACCATTCCCTCCGGTCCGTGCGCTGGCATTCCCAGCACGGCAGTGGCCTATTCGCTGAATGTCACGGTAGTGCCGCCCGGTCCTTTGGGATACCTGACGATCTGGCCGGCGGGCGAGGGACAGCCTACGGTGTCCACCTTGAACTCACTCGACGGCCGAGTCAAAGCAAATGCAGCGATTGTGCCGGCGGGAACGTCAGGGGCGGTGAGCGTGTATGTCAACAACGCCACCAATGTGTTGCTGGACATCGACGGTTACTTTGCGGCCAGCAGCAGTTCCAGCCTGGAGTTCTATCCGCTGACGCCTTGCCGCATCGCGGACACGCGCAAGAGCTCGGGGTATGCGACGGGCTTGGGCGCGCCCTCGCTGGTCGCCGATACGGAGCGGAATTTCCCGATCATGAGTGCTTCCGGCAATACGGTTCCTTGCGCTATTCCTTCGACTGCGAAAGCGTATTCGCTGAACTTCACGGCCATTCCTCCGAGCGGCGGGGACCTGGGTTATTTGACCGTCTGGCCGCAGGGAGAGACCAAGCCGGTGGTGTCCACGCTGAATGATCTGACGGGGACGATTGTGGCCAATGCCGCCCTGGTGCCCGCGGGAACGGACGGAGGGGTGGCGGTGTACCCGAGCAACGATACCGATCTGGTGATTGACATAAACGGCTATTTTGCCGTGGCGGGAACGGGCGGGCTGCAGCTCTACGCACTGACCCCGTGCCGGGTGCTGGACACGCGCAAGACTTCGGGCACATTCACCGGCGCGCTGACGGTGGAGGTCGCGAGCAGCACCTGTGCGCCGCCGAGCACGGCAAAGGGGTATGTGTTCAATGCGACAGTAGTGCCGTCGGGTGACCTGGGGTATCTGACCTTGTGGCCGGACGGGGAATCGCAACCGGTGGTGTCGACTTTGAATGCGGCGGATGGCGACATTACCTCCAACATGGCGATTGTGCCGAACAGTGACGGCAAGACGGACGCATATGCCAGCGGCACCACGCAATTGGTGTTGGATATATCGGCGTACTTTGCGCCGTAGCAGTGAAAGCAATTGGCAGCGACGTTGACATCTTGTGGAGGCGAACGGCTCGTGTACTCGCCGACGGCAGTGCCGAAGGACCGCGCATCAGCAGGAGATTCAGGCCGAGCGGGATCGGAAGCTGGAGGCGGCGCGGAAACAGCGGCAGATTCGTCACCAGCAGGCCGCGTGACGGACGATACGGAATACTTCCAGTTCGCCGACAATACGTCCGGAATGTGAACTCGGCTTGGGGTGCATGTACTCCAACCCCTCTGCCAGCTTCTCGGCGCTCCACACATTTCAAGCCTTTGGGAATTCTGAAAAGCCCCCACGCAACAACGGCTTGCGGGGCGCCCTCGCGGTCGAGTGACCCAAAACCTCTAGTATCCGGTGTGACAGAGAATGGGAGCGGTTCAAAAGGATTAAACGTCGTATAATCTCGTGCGTGCAACCGGGGAACAGAACCTATGAACGTACAAGAACAAATCGAAAAGTATATAACCAGCCAAGCGGAGCCAAAACGCAGTGACCTGCGGGAGCTGCATCGGCTCACACTTCAAGCGTCACCAGGATGCAAATTATGGTTCTTCGATGGCAAAGACACCGAAAATCATACTGTTTCCAACCCTACGATTGGATATGGATTTCACACCATAAAATATGCCAACGGAAAAAGTAGAGAGTTTTTTCAAATTGGTGTGAGCGGAAACAAAACCGGAATCTCTGTCTATGTTCTTGGGCTCAAAGATAAGACGTACTTGGCCAAAACGTATGGAAAAAAACTAGGCAAGGCGAGCGTGACCGGATATTGCATTCGGTTTAAAGCGCTAAAGGACATAAACATCGATACGCTTGAAGCGGCAATACGATATGGGCTTGCAGCTCAGAATGAAAAGGCAAGCTGATCAAATAATTCCACGGTTAAGGGCAAGAAGCTATCGATGTAAAGGCGCTCCAGTATACGACCCCCACAGCCCTGACCCGCGCCACAAAGCCATTCTCTATAAAACGGGTTTCCCGTCCCTACGGGGCCTGGAGTTTCTACATTTTTGCTCCCGTTAGGGAGCAAGCGAAAATAGCCCGGGACGCACGGCGCGCGGTCTTTTCTTATGCGCGCCGTGCGCCCTGGGTACGATGTCTCCGCGGCGCAAGTCCCGGAGGGACGGCCGAAGCCGCCCGCAATTACGCTACAGTCTCCAGCCATGGCACACACCTATTGTTCAGGCTTATTCCATTGCGTTGTCTCCACAAAGCACCGCCTGAAGTCCATTGCAGTGGGACTCCAGCCTGATCTCTGGGCGTACATGGGAGGTGTTGCCCGAGCCCATGAGATGAAGGCACTCGCCGTGGGCGGCATGGACGACCACTTGCACATCCTGCTGCCTCTCTCCTCGACCATGGCGGTGTCCAAGGCTATGCAGTTGATCAAAGCCGCCTCCTCGAAGTGGCTGCACGAGCAGCACCATCAGCGCGGATTCGAATGGCAGGAGGGATATGGCGCTTTTTCAATTGGTATCGCTCAGGTGAATGCCACAGTCGCCTACATCCATAGGCAGAAGGAACACCATCGAAAGCATGACTACAAGGCGGAATTCCTGGCGTTCCTAAAGAAACATTGCCTCGACTACGACCCGCGATATATCTGGGATTGAAATTCGGCGTGGTCAGGGCTGGAACAGCAAAGGAAAAAGAATAAAGGGAACTATTCCCCCACGCACCGGAAGCCGACATTGAACTTGCGGCCGCCCGGACGGTCCCCGACGCGGTTCGATGCACGGAGGACCCCGGGAAGGTCGGTCCATGAACCGCCGCGAAACACCCGGATTTGGCCCGAAGCGGGCCCCTTCGGATCCTGCGCTTCACAGTGTTGGTAGTAGTGTTCATCGTACCAATCTGCGGTCCACTGCCAGACGTTCCCCAGCATGTCGTAGAGCTTCCAGGCATTCGGCAGTTTCTGGCGTACGGGGTGAGTTTGGTTTCCGTTGGATCTTAACCTGTCGCCAAAGTGCGCCTTGTCATCCCGCATGAGCGCCGCACTGTCGATCGGCTGGTTTCCGCTGTTGTCGGCATACCACGCGATGGAGCCCAGGTCCCCCAAGCCCCGCGAACCCCCTAAGATCGATCCAGTCGTCCGCGTGCGGGCCGCGTACCATTCCTGCGTGGCGAGGTAGTCGCACCCGTCACAGTAGAAGGATCCAGTCGTTTCGGCGCGGGCCGCGTACTCCCATTCCGCTTCGGTCGGCAGCCTCATTCCCACGGCGGAGCAATAAGCCGTGGCCTGGTCCCAATCCACCGTCTCCACGGGCAACTGTTCGCCATGGAAATGGCTTGGGTTGCTTCCGATCACCCGCTGGTACGCCGCCTGGGTCACGGGAGTTTGCCCCATCCAAAAGCCCCTGGTGATGGCCACCTTGTGCGGCGGCCTCTCATCATCCGGATCGCACACGCTGCATCCCGGAGAGGCGCCCATCTGAAAGCTTCCTTGCGGTATCCAGACATACGTCAGGCCGTCTTTGGCATTGACCTTGGTTGCGCCGGCGGACTGGCCGGCACCGGTGCCCGGGACCTCCGCCGCGGCAGCCGGTGTAGAGACCGGCGCTACATCAGTTGCGCCCGCGCCGGCTGCGGAGCTTGCAGGGTTGTCGCGCGTCATCGCGGCCGCGGCCGCCCCAGCCAACAGCAGTAACGCCAGGCCGGCCGCCAGCCAAGCTCTTGGCCTGGTGGTCATGGCTGGCGATTTGCGTTCTCCGACAGGCGCCCGTTCCGCCGCTCGAAAGTCGAAAAGGCTGCTGCGACTTGGAGTGGGGCAGTTCATGAGAACGAATGTCGCATCATGAGTGGCAGACATCGCGCAGATTTCGTGGGCAAAACGAGCATACGCTTCCTCGACAGTTTCAGAAAGTGTGTGCGTATGGCCTGTGTCGCGCCGAAAATGGGAAAGGGACCTGACTTTTCCCAGCCTAGCGCAGTTCCTCCGCGAGGTCCGAGTTTACGGAGGCGGGCTGTACAAGATCAAGCCGAACGGACTCGCCGATTTTCCAGCGCGAAGCATCTTTCAAGAACTAGGCGCTGGCACTGACATTGAGCGTCAAGAGAAGTCGTTTGGGTGAGAAGTTGCGGCCTTCAGTGTTAGAATTTTTTTGACTTGGCAAGTAATCGATCCGTCTGTCCCCAGCAATTGGTTGGATTCCCGGCAAACAGCGCCTCGGCGTCGGGAGTGCCGATGGCGCAATCAATGACGGCCTGGGAATGTATCGCGCCGGCGCCAAAGTCGCGGCGTTGCGGCTGACGCAACTCCCCAACTCACCCACGCGGAGTTATCCAACGAATTCCAGCGCAGTACCCGCCGCCACGCGTGCTTCGATCTGTCCGCAGCGGTCGCATTGGGGGTGAGGCCGAATTATTGTCCGGAACCGCGTACACACAAAACTCGATTGATGTTGCTGGGGCCGATTGGGCTTGAGCCCCGGCTGGCATTGTAAAAGCTGAATGCCCATATCTCCCCGGACTTGTTTCCCGGGGTGCTGCTCCAGACTCCCGGCCAGCTTATGCGAATATTGCCTTTAGAGTGAAGACCGGGCTTTCCCAACTGCGACTGGTCGTAGATGCCCGAAAGCTCCTCAATCGTGGGCAGGCGCCAACCAGTGCCCCCGGCCAGCGTCAGATTTTGGCAGTAATCGTTGGCCTGGCTCCAGGTTGCATCGCTGCCGTTGTCTTTTCTCGCCCAGGTCAGCCCGGTGGCCGGATCGGCCCAGAACGGCAGATTGTCGGATAGGGAAATCTTCACGACCCTCTGCGCCGCAGCATCCGCGGTAACATTCGCCTGCCATTTCAACTTCCCGTCAACGGAGGTCGCCGTAATCAAGTGCTCGCCGGCGATGGTCTTCACCTGCAGGGCAACATCCGCAGGCAACACGGCCTGTACGGCGCCGTCCAACTTCCAGTCGCAATCCATGTCGCTGGTCACAACCAGCCGAGCCGAAGCCTGTGCCCAGGACAGCGTGGAAATGGCTACGACAGCTAACGGCAAAAGCAGGCAAATTCGACCACGTTTCATGTCCTTACTACCCCCACATTAAATTCTGGCACATACGTTCTTTCCGCCTGGTGCGGGAATTGTCTCAGAGAGCACTTTCGTAATTCGACGGCTTGTCTCAGGAGAAGTTAGCGGAAGGGCGCTGTTTTTCGGTGGTTCGACGAAGAGCTTTACTGAGCCTGGGAGTCGGGAACGGCCTGAATAGTGCGACAATCTTGGGGGAAACGGTCAGACTGCACTAAGCAATTTTCTCGCCAAGAATCGTCTGGTTTGAGTATGCTGATTCGATGCCACGCCGCACACGCTGTTTCCTGCCGGGCGTTCCTTAGCTAAGGAGATATCCAATGAAACAGAACGTTACGCTAACCATCGCGTCTCTCCTTTCGATCCTCTTCATGACGTTGCACCTGGCGGACGACATCGTCCGGGGAATGGAGCCAGGAACGCTTTCAAGCCTGATTGCGCTGCCCATTCTTGCCGTCCAGCTGTACGGAACGCTGGTGCTGGCCGGAAAGCGATCTGGGTACGTCATCATCCTCCTCGGGTCGCTCCTCTTATTGGTCGTCCCCGTCGTCCACATGAAGGGGGCGGGAGTCGGCGGAGCGATCGCCAAGTCCAGCGGAGCCTTCTTCTTTATCTGGACACTCCTCGCGCTCGGCGTGACCGCGCTCTTCTCCGTCATCCTCTCGGCGCGCGGACTGTGGGAGAATTTGCCATGGAGGGCCGCCGTGCAGCACAAACAAGGTGCCCGTGCATGAGGCGCTGCTCGCAGAAGTACGCTTACCGTCAAGGTGATTGAGGTGATCTCCTCGATCGCGCAACAGACGAATCTGCTCGCCTTGAACGATTCGCGGGACGCTCGAGAATGGCCCTATGCCG
>JBEKOS010000208.1:0-7432 GCA_049521535.1 Terriglobales bacterium
GGGCACCGTGGATTTTGCGGCGCTGAACGTCAAGGTGAGCCAACTGGGCTAATCGTAGAAGTCTGCCGCAGCGCTTCTCCTCAATCAAAGCCAAATTCTTCATAAGAAGGCCTGAATTGCCTTCGCAAATTCCTCCATCCAAATCGGAATGGCTTTACTTTGCCGATGGGGGGTGATACTTTCCAGAAATCCCCGCTGCGCAGTTTTCAGGATAGGAGAATCACAATGTTTTGCCCTTCTTGTGGCACACAGTCTCTTCCGGACCAAAAATTTTGCAAGGGTTGCGGTGCAACCCTGCAAGCCGCAGGTGACGCGCAGACCGCTCCGGCGGTCGCAGCGGTTCCAGCCCCGCAAGCCGTCCCGCCGCCAGCAGCAGCGCCGGTGCAATATGCGCCTCCGCCAGCGCCACCAGCGTATCAGCCGCCTCCGCCAATGCCGCCGGCGTATCCGCCGCCCCCACCTGCGTATGCAGGTTATCCGCCAATGGCGCAGCCGGCCCCTAAAAGCTCGGGCGCTCGCAACCTTGTGATTCTGGTCCTTCTTGCTGCAGTGAGTTTCGGTCTCTGGTACTACTTTGAGCGAACCGGAACGGTGATCATCGGAACCAAGGACAATGTGATCTACTCCGGTTTGGCCACGCAGTCCCAGGCCACTGCGCTGGGCAATGCGCTCAAGACCATCGGATACTTCCAGGATTCCGGTTTTTCGGCCCTGCTGCGCAAGCCAATAGGCGGCAGCATGATCATTTCATTTGTGGTCAAGGACGGCGGCTGGAACGATGCGGCGGAGGTGAGTGATTTTGAATCGCTCACGCGGGACGTTGCTTCGAGTGTGGGCGGATTGCCAGTGGAGATGCGCCTGGTCAATTCCACGGAGATCGTAGAGAAGGACGAGACGGTCACCGCGCAGACCGGCACGCAGCCACCCACGCAACCAGGCACGCAGCCACCCACTCAGCCAGGCGCGCAGCCTGGAACGAGTTCCACGGTGACGATCGGAACCAAGGACCAGGTGATCTACTCCGGTACGGCCACGCAGGCCCAGGCCACGGCGCTGGGCAATGAACTCAAGACCGAGGGATATTTTCAGGACCGCGGCGTAACCGTCGAGTTGAACATCGGCGCGAACGGCACCACAATTTCGTTTGTGGTCGGGGATGGTGTTTGGAACCAGAAGGGGATGATGGGACAGTTCGAGGAACTCGGGCGGGAGGTGGCTTCGACGGTCGGCGGTCTTCCGGTGACTGTGCAACTGATGGACACCCAGGGGAATGTCCATAAGACAGGGGTGGTGGGCGTGGCCCAACTGACGGGTGGCGACGCGGTGTATTACGAGGGCTACTCTACGCTCGCCGACGCGCAGGCGCTGGGCCAGAAGTTGCAGGCGATGGGTTACTTCACGGGCAAGGGCGCTAACGTGTTCTTGAAGAAGCACACCAGCGGCACGACGCTGGCCTTCGTGGTCGCCGATGGCACCTGGAACAACGCCACAATGGTGGGCGACTTTGAGACCATCACGCGCAGTGTTGCTCCGACGATCGGCGGGTTGCCGATTGACATGCGCCTGCTGAGCACGACGCTGGTGGTGGAGAAGGACGAGACGATCAAGTAGAGAACAGAGAAATCAGCGTTCCCAGGTCCCCATTCGGAGACCTGGGTTCCCCGCCGAGAAACAAACGAAACAATTCTTACGCTTGCGGTTGAGACGCGGCCGGGGCCTGGCGATTGTGCTGGTGCGAGCGGCGCTCAGCCAGCATCTGCTCGAACTGCTGCTTCTGCGTGTCGTTCAGGACGGCTTCGATCTTGCTATTCGAGCCTTGCATCAGGGCCCGAACCCTGGCGTGACGATCCTGCTCGGTGAGCGAGGTGTCGGCGCGAAGGTTCTCGATCTGCTGGAAGCGATCGGCGAGGATGGGCTTGATCTGCGCCACCTGATCGTCGCTAAGCCCGAGGCGCTTGCCGAGGCGCACGGCTTGCTGGTTGGGGTCGAAGTTACGGTGAAAATTGCCGGGCTGCGCAGGCGCGGCTTGCGGCGCGTTGGCAGCGGGGGTCTGGCTGGTAGTGGGCGCCTGCGCGAGCACGAGCCCCGCGGAGAGCAGCGCACCCAGAATGAGGGTTGCTTTTTTTGCATTGCGTGATGCGTTCATACGTCGGAATCTCCCTTGAGGCTGTCGTGGTGCTGACCGGCCATTGCGAGTGTAGACACCGCGCGAGCCCACGAGTTGCGCGGGAATATTTGCGTATTTTGCAAAGAAAAATCAGGATTTATTGAAACTTTTCAGGGTGAGACTAAAGCGGAAAATGGTACGTCTAATGCGCGGTGCGCGCGGCGAGACTTCGCCTGCGCGCATGGCGAGTTGGTCAAAAGAAAGACAGACTTCTAAACTGAAAATCCGATGAGGTGCGTAACTGCAAGCGGCTATTTTTCGGCGAGGAGGGCGCGGAGGGGAGCCCAGTCGACGAGCCCAATGACCTTCTCGGCCTGCGGGCGAGTTGCGTAAATCACCAAATAGTAGTTCTGCGCGGACATGAGGGGTTTGGCCGGGTTGAGCCCGCCACGAAAGACGGCCTTTTCGTGGTCGCCGAGGGGCTCGAAGACGGGCGGGAGCCACGAGCCGACCAGAACCCAGGTGACGGGCGCGCCTTCAGAGCCGCCAGTGGGCGGTTGCGCGTCATCGAAGTAAATCTCGGTTCCGATGCCGGGGAGCTGCGTGACGGTGTGCTTCTTGCTGAAGTCGATCACCTCGGTTTGGGGAATATTGATGAGGGTATTGAGGTGAAAGGCAGTGGGCAGGGTGTTGTCGGCAATCTGCCTGGCCATGTTCTGCATCAACTGCGGATTGCTCATGGCGTTGGCTCCGTTCAACTGCGCCTTCATTTGGGCTGCGGCGTCATCGAGAACCTGCTGGTTGTGCTGGTAAACGGGTGAGCTCCTATCGAGGTAGAAATCGAGGCCGGCGCTGGTCTTGTAGGGCGAGGTTTCGGTGCCGCGCATCTCGCTGTCGACCGGCGCGAGGTTGGGGCGCGCCTTGAGGATCCATTGATCGGCTTCCATGGCGGCGATGACGGGTTCCAGGGCCTGAGTGAGCGCCTGCCGCACGTGGACGCTGTACTTGACCTCGCAGCCGGAAGCGGAGCGGGGAATCACGGTGGCGTAGGCGTCGTGGATGACGGGATCGCAGTCGATCCATGTGCCCGAGTGCATTTCATTGTGCTTGAGGCGATGCAGGCTGATGGCGCCGGAGATCTGCACCGGTCCCGCGCCGGTTTGCTGCACCGTTGCGGTTCCCGTAAACGTGGCTTCAAAGTTCAGATCGTCGTAGCGCTTGATGTTGATGGTGATCGAATCGTTCTCGGCGAGGACGAGCGTCTGCTTGCCTCCCGGGGGGTTGTAATCAAACGACAGATGTCCGGGGCCCATCATGGGGCTGACGGTTTCGTGCGTGATGGTCTGCGTCATGGAGCGGCCGTCGAGCTCGAGGCTCATGGTGAGGGAGCGGGGCCATGTTTCCGAGTTCATGAGAGCGAGAATGACGTGGCCGTCATTGGGCGTGATGTACCACTCGCCGTAGTACTGGGTGATGGCATTGGTTTGCTCGGGTATGCCGGGGCCGGAGATGGTGATGCTGCCGCCACCCGGGAAGGGCCCATATTGCTTGTTGGCATGGGCGGCAAGCGGGGACGCAAGGGCGAGGATGAGCAGAAGTTTTCTCATGGTGGGAGGCCGTGCAGGAGGGATTTTACGAAGAGGGAGCGTGCCTTGCCAAGGGAAAAATGGGCCGGCTGCAGGTGACTCTGGATAGGCTCGGACCTGAAGGCAAGCCCCGTAATCCAGATCACAGTCTTGCGAATGACTTGCCTGTTTAGAATAGGCGCGCCTTCTTTGCGCGTGGGAAGCGGCAGCGCCCGTCCCGCCGGAAATCGCCCAGCCCGGAAACGTGGGCTGTCGGTCCGCAGGCCGCACGCAACGACCTGCGGGCCGTGCTCACCGGGGTCCCCGCGGACAGGTCTTCGTCCGTGGGGTGGTCATGGGAGGTGAGGGCATGGATGAGAAATCATCCCCAAGAATGGAATTTGACGCGATTTGCCCGTTCACGATCGCCATTGACTGGCGGTTCGTATTGGCGGTCGCGATCCTCGTCCTGGCGCTACTGATGAGGTAGCCAACTCCCGGCAGGGAATCCACCCCAGCCGGGACTATTTAGGTATAGCGCGATTTTGGATTGGCGCAGGGCGGTTGATGTCCGGGGGCTCGAGACTGGCCAGAACCCAGGGGACGACGGGATATTATTCCGTTCTGTGTGGTATGCAGTTGTGCTCATAGAAAAGGCCCGCCATCATGCGGGCCTTTTCTATTCCTTTGACGATGAGGGGGGGCTTGCGCCCGCATTCTCAAAGCCACTGATCAATAGTATGAACTTTCTATCTCAAAAGTCAATTCCCCTTGTGATATGCTGGATGCCTAAACCCAATAACGAGAGGCATTTCCGTTGACCTTCACGCCGGATGAATTGCGTGAGCTGCCCTTCGTGATTTCCGCGCCGCGTTTCGCTACATATCTACAGGCTACGGGCAACGATCGCGATAAGGCCCTGGCTCTCTACGAGTGGAACCTGACGATTTCGTCAGCTTTCATCGTTCCGCTGCACATGTGCGAAATTGCGGTGCGCAACGGGGTTGCGGAGGCTTTGGAGACAGTGCACGGGGCAACATGGCCGTGGTCGAATGGATTTCTCCGCAGCCTTCCTCGGCCTAGACGAGCGATCGACTACAACCCGGAGCAGGATTTGCGCGCAGTTGCCGCCCGACAGCCAACCACTGGTAAGGTTGTCGCGGAACTGAAATTTGCATTTTGGGAACAGCTTTTCACGGCCGGGCAGGATAGCAGAATCTGGAACGCCCACTTCAGGGCACGCTTTCCAGGTGCGCCGCAAACGCTATCGATCTCGCAGGCGCGGTCAATTGCGAACGGCGATCTAAGGGCGATTCGCCTTCTACGGAATCGGATTGCGCACCATGAACCGATTTTTACGCGCAATCTCGCTGACGAGTACCGGCGAATCCTCGAAATGATCGGCTGGCGGAGTCAGGTTGCCGCCGCGTGGATCGATGGCAGGCAGCAGGTGGCGAAGTTGATTGCGATCAAGCCGTAAATTCGGCCGGCACGACGGGGCGGTTCCCGTTTCGGCGTCGTCCCCGGTCCCCAAAAGCGAGGGACCGGGGGCACCCTCAAATCTGTAGGACCTCTCTTGACTTCGGAGCCACCCGCCTGAGATGCGAGTTATCCACCGTGATCGGTGCCGCGATTTCGCTAAGATCGAGTTCAACGGAGCAAATATCTTGGTCAAAGGTTCATTGCAACTCGCAATTAAGGTGCACAGCGAGATCGTTCGCTACAACTTGGACCGGGAGAATGCGGCCATGGGGCGGAGTTTACCGGGAAACACCCTTTTTCATTACACAACGACGGAGGGTTTAGTCGGCATAATCGAGAGCAAGAAACTGTGGGCGACCTCCGCATATTATCTCAACGACTCCTCCGAGGTGATCTACGGATACGGAATCTTGAGCGAGGTCCTGCGAGATTGGATATCTAACTGTGGGTTGCCGGAGGATTCGCTTTCCTTGAGTATGGCGAGACAGCTCCAGGACGGATTCGGGAACCGTCTGCTCAATCGGAGTCTAATTACTCCAATCTATCTCGCGTGTTTCTGTGAAGACGGCAACCTTCTAAGCCAATGGCGCGCCTACGCACAATCTGGAGGTTATTGTCTCGGCTTTATGGCCTTCAGGGAAGGGCCCGTGCTCGCAATTAAGCCCGAGCCCTGCATTTATACAGCCCGATGGGTGAGGGTGGAATACGAGCGATCTGAGCAGTTGCGCCGCTGCCGCAGAGTATTGGATTCATTAATGCCGGCTATGGAAGAGCCTGGTCTCGCGGAAGCTCTCAGAGAACTCGGCTCGCCTTCCCATTTCGGATTCCAAGGGCTTCTCAACTCCATCTCGGATGTGCTAGTCGAAGAGATCGTAGCCTTCAAGAGCAAGGCGTTCGAGGTTGAGAAAGAGTGGCGAATCGTCGTACGCGCACGAGAAATGCTGAAACAGGGAACGGATGACGGCGGACGCGAACCCGTCCCTGTCCAATTTCGTTCTTCTAAGGGGCTTTTGATTTCGTACGTCAAATTGGTTCCATCTGGAGGAATGGACCTCCTATCGCGCAAGTTCGACGGCCAGCTTCCCATCAGTAGCGTGCGGATTGGCCCAACCAGGGATGAAACCACAGCTGAAATGGCGGCTCGGATGCTCTTGGACAAACATGGCTATGCTGAAACCCGTATCGAGAGAGCGGGTATTTCGTTGAATCTCTAGCCGAAAGGCGACGGCGAGGGGCAGACCCGTTTGAACGCACAAAGGCCGTCCTCGCGGACGGCCTTTGTGTTTGGTGATGCAGTAGGGGAGGGTTCCCTCTACGCTTAGTCGCCGGCGACCAATTCGCTTTCCGTGCGCCGGTTGATGGGCGAGGCGGCGTTGTTCGAAGCAGGCTTGATCGAGGAGAGCGAAACCAGGCCCTCGACCGGCTTTTCGCCCAGCACATGTTCGCGATAGAGCGCGGCCATGCGGGCGTTCTCGGCTTCTGTCTTGATCTTCTCGTCGCGCGCGCGGATCTTCTCTTCGCGTGCGTTCTTGGCGATGCCGAGATTGTCGAGCGTGTGGTTTGCCTCGGCGTTCACGTGCTCCATATTGAGGACGAGCTCGTGGCCGACGTGGGTCATGCCGACCTTCTTGCCGCCGGCGAAGATTTCGTGGCGGCCGTGCTCTTCATACCACTTGGTGAGCGTGGCCGTCATGTGCATCTTCTCGATGATGTTGCGCCAGCCCACGCCGGTGTTGTAGGCGCAGAAGCTGATTTCGCCTTCCTGCGTGGCGTAGGGAATGATGCACTGCTCGGTGCGGCGGAAGTCGTAGTTGAACAGATCCTGGAACCACATGCCGGCGATGAAGAGGAAGTTCCAGCGGTCCTGGCGGCGCAGCTTGATGTCCTCGATGGTGCGGTCGCCCTTGACCGAGCCGTAGTTCTTGCCGGTGGCGTTGAAGGTCTTGTCCATCTTCTTCATCATGTCGCTGATTTTGAAGTGGGTGGGCGCCTGGAAGGGATCGTAGTTGCGCAAGAGCGCCAGGCCGAAGCCGATGACCGACATCCACTTGCCGCGGGCAGCGTCGTTGACCTTGGCGAGATCCTTGGCCACCTGGTCCATGTGCAGGAACGCGGTGACGGGCGCGGATTCCTTGGTTTCCTTGTCGATCATCACCGCCATGCCGATGCCGCAGTTGGGATGGCATCCGCAGGAGAGCTGGCCCCACTCGGCGTTGGGCCCGTGCACGAGATCGGCCCAGTCAGAGAAGGTGGACATGAACGAAATCGGGAACCAGTC
>JBEKOS010000209.1:0-7423 GCA_049521535.1 Terriglobales bacterium
TGGATGCCAGAGCTGCCTGAAGGCCTGCGAGGAATGCGACACGCATCGCGGCATTTCAATGATCAACTTCGACTTTGTGGACCGGAAGGAGTCCATCGCCACAGCGGCCTACGTTTGCTGGCACTGCGACGATCCCACGTGCGCCCAGGTTTGTCCCGCCGACGCCATCAAGAAGTACGAGGACGGCATTGTGGGGTCGTCGCTTAAGCCGCGTTGTATTGGGTGCTCGAATTGCGTGCTGGCATGCCCTTTCGGAATTCCCAAGCTGGTGCCGGAATACGAGCAGATGATGAAGTGCGACATGTGCTACGACCGCACGTCCGTGGGAAAGAAACCGATGTGCGCAACCGTGTGCCCCAGCCAGGCCCTGACTTACGTAACGCCGGAAACGATTGCGGCAACACGGCGGGAGAAGCCGGTGAACACGTTCTGGTTCGGAAACCAGAAAATCACGACCAAGGTCTACATGATGGCGCCGGCCGATGCCGTCGATATCACGATCGATGTCGCCGATTACACATGGGAGGGAGAGAATGATCTGGTTCCGCAAGCCTTCTAGCGCGCCACTCTGGCGGGATGAGTTTTCGGTGTTTACGGCCGATGAACGGTATGTGAACCGCCGGCAGTTCACTAAATTTCTGACCTTGACGAGTTTCGGCATGCTGGTGGGAAACTTGTGGGTTCTCGCTCGATCCGCATTCCATCGCGCCCCAGCGTATCCTCGTGTGACGGTGGCTGCGGCAGACGAAATTGCCGTGGGCGGAGTGAAGACATTCGCGTATCCTACCGCTGACGATCCTTGCATTCTGGTGCGTGCCAGCGCCGATTCATACGTCGCTTACAGTCAGAAATGTACTCATCTCTCGTGTGCCGTGTACTACGAGAAGGAGCAGAACCGCCTGGAATGCCCCTGCCACCAGGGCTTTTTCTCGATTGCAGACGGCTCGGTGATTCAGGGGCCGCCACAGCGGGCCTTGCCGCGTGTCGCTCTGGAGAAAAAAGACGGCCAGTTGGTGGCCGTTCGCATGGAGGCAGAAGGCGTATGAATACCAACCCGCCCCAGAATCGCGGCCTGACGGCGATTGATGGCGCCATGGCGCTGATCGTAATTCTACTAATTGTGCAGATTTGGTTGCTTTCCGCGACTTTGGAATCGTACCTGGCCGGCCATCGGGAAGCCGCGGTACCGGGCGCCATCATCTCTGGCATTCTGTTTGCCGCCTGCCTCGGCTTGTATCGCTTCGTGGACCGGATCGATTCCGAAATCCGCCGAGGTTGAATTCCACTGCACCAGAACTTGCGGACTGCCTATGGCACGAGTCTATGGCCGGCAGATTCTGAGCGAAGCCGAGTTTATTCCGACCTAGTGGTCTGCCTGTCCAAGGATGCCATACGACATAACTCTCCGGAGCAGTTGGCCGGCTGCAGAATTCGCAAAGGCCAATGAATCAGGCAAGGAGTCGGGCGTCACTGGTGATTTATTCTACGCGACTCCGCTGCGGCACGTTCCACCGCACGGTTCGGTAGGGTGTCTATTTTCCAGGTGGTTCGCTTGGCGGTGTGACTGAAGTCACTTCCAGAACCATCGCCTCCCGATATCTTGAAAGTCTAGACCGTCAACGTTCTGAAGGGAAGGCTCATGAAGAAGCTGTGGATTAGTTTTGCCGCCGTACTCGTAGTTTCGTTTGCAGTCCTCGGGTGGATTGGCACTCGCATTTATCAAGAGATGCCGCCCCTCCCCACTCGTATCGTCGACACCAATGGCGCCGTCGTTGTGGCCGATGGTGACATCGGCCGTGGCCAGAATGTCTGGCAGGCGCTCGGCGGCATGGAGGTCGGCTCCATCTGGGGCCATGGTAGCTACGTTGCACCCGACTGGACCGCCGATTGGCTGCACAGGGAATCCAGTTTCGTTCTTACCGAATGGTCCAATAGCGAATTCGGGAAACCATATGAGCAGCTCAGCCCGGAGGATCAGGGCAAGCTCCGTGGCCGTCTCGAACAGATCTACCGCCACAACGGGTACGATCGCGCGTCGAACACCATCCGCATCGCGCCCGTACGCGCCCGTGCGTTCGAATCCTGCCTTGCCCACTTCTCGGATGTCTTCATGAAGGGCAACGCCGCCTATGCGATTCCGTCGGGCAGCGTGTCGACCCCGGAGCGCATGAGGCAGTTCGCAGGGTTCATCTTCTGGACAGCCTGGTCCGCTGCTGCCGAAAGGCCCGGCGACACTGTTTCCTATACCCACAACTGGCCCTACGAACCTCTAGTCGGCAACCGTCCGACGGGCGACAGCGTGCTCTGGACTGGCGTCAGCATCATCATGCTTTTGGCGGGTATCTGCGCCATGGTTTGGTGGTACGCATCGCAAAAGGCGACGGAGCCCGAGGGTCCGATTCCAGCCACCGATCCCCTGGGCGCTTGGGCCGCCACCCCCTCGCAGCGAGCCACCCTCAAATATTTTTGGGTAGTTTCAGCTCTCATCCTGGTTCAGATTCTAATGGGTATGATTACAGCGCACTACGGCGTGGAAGGCGACGGCTTCTACGGGATTAAGATCTCGCACATTCTTCCCTATAGCGTCACCCGCACCTGGCACGTGCAAATCGGCATCTTCTGGATCGCCACTGCCTGGCTGGCCGCCGGTCTATTCATCGGCCCGCTAATCAGCGGCAAGGAGCCGAAGTTCCAGGCACTCGGCGTACACGTTCTGTTCAGCGCCCTGCTCCTGATTGTCGTGGGATCCCTTGCCGGCGAATGGATGAGCGTCCAAAACAAGCTCTCCGACGCCAACGCGTTCCTTTGGGGACATCAAGGCTACGAGTACGTGGACCTCGGCCGGGGCTGGCAGATTCTGTTGTTCGTTGGACTGTTGATCTGGCTTTTCCTGGTGGTTCGAGCCACGCTTCCGGCCCTCAAAGTAAATGGCGAACATCGCAGCCTGCTGTACCTCTTCCTGCTTTCCGCCGGCGCGATCGGGCTGTTTTACGGCGCGGGGCTGACGTGGGGACAGCATACGCACCTCACCATCGTGGAATACTGGCGCTGGTGGGTGGTGCACCTCTGGGTAGAAGGGTTCTTTGAAGTCTTCGCCACAACCGTCATCGCATTCTTCTTTACGCGACTCGGACTCATCCGGCCAGCATTTGCCGCGAAGTCTGCGCTGCTATCCGCCACGATCTTCCTCTCGGGCGGTATCATTGGGACCTGCCATCACCTGTACTTCTCCGGCACTCCCACCGTTGCCTTGGCATGGGGGTCGGTCTTCAGCGCGCTGGAAGTGGTGCCGCTCACCATGGTTGCCTATTCCGCGATGGACGACCTGCGTAACGGACGGCTAGCTCCGTGGGTGCAGCGCTACAAATGGGCCATCTACTTTTTCGTCTCGGTGGCGTTCTGGAACATGGTCGGTGCCGGACTATTTGGCTTCATGATCAACCCGCCGATCGCTCTATACTACATGCAAGGTCTCAACACCACGCCGCTGCACGGCCATGCTGCCTTGTTCGGAGTCTACGGCATGCTGGGCATCGGGTTGATGCTGGTTTGCTTAAGGGCCATGGAACCTCGCGCCGCATGGAAAGAGGGATGGCTCCGGTTCGCGTTCTGGGGAATGAATGCCGGCCTCTTTATCATGTGTGTCGGAAGCCTACTCCCCGTCGGGCTGGCTCAGACCTGGGCGTCCGTTGAACACGGCTACTGGTATGCGCGCAGCACCGAATTCCTCGGCCTGCCGTACATGCAGACTCTCCGATGGCTACGCGTGCCGGGCGACACGATATTCGCCGTTGCCGCTCTGGTACTGGTGGCCTTCGTGTTCGTCGGTCGTTCGGGTTCGGCCAAACGGGTCGAAGAGGCAATACCCGGTGCCGTCCGTGTTCCCGCAGGCGACTAGGCCGGTGGGGTGACTTCGGAGGCTCTGTGGTTTCAGCCCTGAGCCTCCGCTTCCTGCTCGAGCCCCGACCGGTTCACGATCTCAACGTGCCGGTCCTGGACCTTAATAAGCCCTTGTGCGCGGAAGCGGGCCAAATTCCGCGACACTACTTCCCTGACCGTTCCGAGGCGCGACGCGATCTCTTGGTGGGTCACCGGAAGATCGAAAGCCTCGGAACCCGCTCCTTTCGAAGCGTCCAACAGCAGACGCGCCAGGCGCTGTGTAACACTGCCGAAAGTCATCGCTTCGACCAGACCGACGAGATGCCTTAGCCGCCGCCCCACGACGGCCAGAACCTTCAAAGCAACCTCGGGGTATAGGCGGCAAACCTGTTGGAAGTCGCTCTTGTTGATGAATAGCGAAGCCACCGGTTCCACCACACGCACCGAGGCCGGGTATGGCCCTCCATCGAACAGGGGAAGTTCGGCTACCGTTGCCGGCGCGGCCTCAATGGAAAGCATGACCTCTCGCCCACTTGGAGATGTTCGGAAGATCTTCACGCTGCCTTGAATGATGAGGAATATCCCGGCGCATTCCTCTCCTTCCCAGAAAAGCATTTCATCCGGCGCGAAACGCTTCTCGACTGCCCTTTGGGCAAGCCCCTGAAGTTCGCTTTCACTAAGGGCGGCGAAGAGAGCAATTTCTGAGAGCGCTGAGATTTTGGGTGTCAAACATCCATCCTAATAAACACCGAGTCAGGCGCGAGACAGCGCGCGCCGGATTTCCTGGTACGCGACTGTCGACTGAGCCGTTCTATCGTTTAATCCACCATCTACCGCGAGGTAGAAACGCCAACCTCGGTTTCTCGAATTGACGTTCAACTTCTAGCAGGCTGCTGAAAAATAGGCCCTGACGGAATTTGGCCTTCTTCCTATTTCTTCTTCTCGAGGCTGGGGTTCATTTTGCGGAGAGGCCCACGTAGGGGGACACGGGCCGCAAACGCGTGTTTTTCAAAACTCAAAACACAATTCTCCCCGGACCTACACGGATTGAACTGCCGGGAATATCAGATTTCGCATTCGCACCAGGTTGTAAGCGGTAGCGGTGAACGTGAAGACCCACGCGACGGCTTCCAGACCGCGATGCCGAGTCTTTCGCAACGTGCCGACTGTCTTGACCCAGCCAAACACTTCTTCGATTCGTTTCCGTTTGCGCTGACTCACTTGGTAGCCGTCATGCCGCGTCGTGCGGCCATCAATCGCGCTGCCGCCTTGACGCTTGGTGTTCTGCGAAACATGCGGAGTGACATTCATGCCGCGCATCTCCTTCACGAAGTCCTTGGTGTCATACCCTTTATCGGCAGCCAGAGTGATGCGCTCCACTCCCTCCACGCGTTCCGCCATGATCATGGCTGCATGCCGCTCGGCCAGACCGCCGCATTGCAGCAACGCTGTGTCCACCACGATCCCATTCCGATTCTCGATCAACACGTTGCCGCAATACGCCAGCTTCGATTCATGACCACCACTCTTGCGTGCCAGTCGTGCGTCTGGGTCCGTTGTTGACTGGTGGGTCTCATTGCTGCGCGTCTCGCCGTGGAAGTTTACCGTCGGATTGCCGGGATCATCTGGCGGCGGCGCCGGCCGATCCTTCCGCTGAAAACTCTTCTGACTCGCCCAGGCTTCGATGAGGGTTCCATCCACGCTGAAGTGCTCGTCCGAGAGTAGGTTGGCAATTCGCGCCTGAGCCAGCACGTGTGCGAAGAATTTCTCCGCGATGTCACCTTCCAAAAGCCGGTCCCGATTCTTGGTGAACACCGTCGGCACCCATACGGTTTCGTCCATGTTCAACCCAACAAACCATCGAAAGAGCAAGTTGTATTCCAGTTGCTCCATCAACATCCGTTCGCTGCGAACCGTATACAACACCTGCAAAAGCAATGCTCGCAACAACTTCTCTGGCGGAATCGATGGCCGGCCGAAGGCTGAGTAGAGTCGGCTGAACGACGGCGATAGTGCCTTCAAGGCGTCATCGACCATCAGACGAATCGGCCGCAACGGATGGTTCGCAGGTACACGCTCTTCCGGCGACAGGTAACTGAACATCGAACTCTGCTGGGTATCGGTTCCTCGCATAGGCTGAAACATAAAGACGCGCTTTTGTTTCAACAAGTAACGCGGTCCGGGACTTTTTCAGCATCCTGCTAGACTAGAGAACCCGCATGAGTTGGACGAATGGAGCGGCGCCCGCAATCGGCAGACTTTTCATTGCACCGATCCGGGGGCTGCTATCCGGCCCTTTCGGCTCATATACGCATCGCAGCTCTTCAGCCAGGAAATCACCCGTCAACGCGTAGGAGCGCGACCGGGAACCACCGCACAAATTGCGATACTCGCAGTCACCGCACTTCCCTCTCAGATTGTCAGCGTTGCGAAGCGTCATGAAAAGGGGCGATTCGCGGTATACGGTGGCAAGCGAGTCGTGGCGGACGTTACCGGCAGTCAGGGGTAGGAATCCACTGGGGAAGATCTCCCCCGTGTGAGACACGAACACGAATCCTTTGCCGTCATTGATACCTGCCTGCCTTTGAATGATCTCGGGGCTAACCTGGCGTGTCCCGGCCTTTCCTCCTCCTTCAGCCTTTCGCCGTTGCGCCACGAACCGCCGATAATGCTGCGCTTCGGTGGTCTTGATATCGAATGGCGCGCTTTTCGACAGGTTGTATAGGAAGGCGAAAACCTCTTCATACTCTTCCGCAGTGAGGTCCTGGGACGCCGAAGCGCGTCCCGTCGCTACCAGGAAGAACACGCTCCACAGCTTCGCACCCGCACCCTTCACCAAGTTCGCGATCTCGCTCAGGCGGCCAACATTGTGTCTGGTGACGGTAGTATTTATCTGCGTTTGCAGGCCAATTTGCTGCGCATATTGCAGCGCGCGAATGGTGCGGTCGAAAGAGCCAGTGACGCGGCGGAAACCGTCGTGGCTCTCCGCGTCCGGACCATCTAAGCTGATCGCCATGCGGGCTACTCCGCAATTCTGGAACCGTTCGATGGCGCTCTCAGTCAGCAAGGGAGTGGCGCTCGGCGTCACCGTGGTACGCAGCCCCAGTTGCACGCTCTTTTCGAGCAGCGGGAAAAGATCCGGCCGTTTCAGGGGATCGCCCCCGGTGAACACCATCAGAGGATCGCCGAAAGAACGCACTTCTTCAAGCAATCGGAATCCTTCTTCGGTCGAGAGTTCGAAGGGACTCCGGTTCTCGATGGCGCAGGCACGGCAGTGTACGCATGCCAGATCGCAAGCCTGGGTGAGTTCCCATATGACAAGGAAGGGTGCTTCGTCGAAGTTCCTCATTGGTTAACTGCCCTCATACCTTAAGGCTAGGGCTCGGCCAGATCAACGGCAGTGACGGAGGTCACCGCGGTTCGAGGGGGGCGCCTTGTGCTCGTCCGCGGAATGTCTTGCCTCCGTGACCGAAGTCACTGGATGACCCGGCGGATGGGCGTAGTATGAACTAGGCTATGAAACTGCGCTTACAGGGCAACTCGG